>NZ_RZQG01000119.1:0-10386 GCF_003998635.1 Mesorhizobium sp. M7D.F.Ca.US.004.03.1.1 | reverse complement strand
CTCGTCTCGCGCGCCAATGTCATCGCGGAGACCTTCACCGCGGTTGGCCAGCATATCGGCCAGAGCACCAACGATGCCGCCAAGACCATCGGCGCCAACACCCGCGAACTCAACACCATGCTCGCGGCACGTTCGGCCGAAATGTCGAAGATCCTCGACGAAACCGCACGGCCTTTGGTCGAGCGCTTCGCCCAGGGCGGCTCGGAACTGCAAAAGAGCATGGAAGAGGTCACCGAACGCGCCACCGAGAAGCTGCGCAGCGAGAATGCCGCACTTGTCGACGCTCTCGCCAGCCGCACCGCCGAAACCTTGTCGGCGGTCGAAGGCGCTCGCTCGTCGCTGTCCGACAGCGTCGCTGATCTCATCGGCCGCATGACCAAGTCCAGCTCGCAGCTCGGTCAGCTGATCGAGCAGGCCGCGGTCAATCTCGGCCAGGTCGATGAGCGCCTGAGCGGCAGCACGCAAAGCTTCGCCGCCACCACCGAGAAGGCTGCGCAGACCTTTGCCAGCTCGGCACGTCTGGTCGATTCGAACACGACAAGGCTGACGGAACTGTCGTCGTCCACCTTGCGCGAGGTCGCGTCGATCGCCACCAAGTTCGACGAGCACAGCCGCCTGCTGTCCAGCGCTTCGGACCTGTTGAGCTCTGCCCAGAGCAACCTCGAGCACACGCTCGAAAGGCAGTCGTCGCTCGAAGACCTCGCCGTCGGCCTGGTCAAGAAGTCGGAAGATCTCGAAAGGGTCATGCGTTCGTTCGAAAATCTCGTCGGGCAGACGCTGCAGAACGCCGAAGGCAAGACGATGGAGTCGGCCGACAAGATCCGCATCGCCATCACCGACGTCGTCGATTCGGCCACCAAGCGTTTCGCTGATGCGACCGAGGAGATGCGGCGCACCGCGGGCTCGATCAAGAGCGAGCTCGACCTGACCCGCGCCGAGCTCAAGAAGGGCGTCATCGAGATGCCGGAAGAGGCAAAGGAATCGACCTCGGCCATCCGCCGCGCCGTTTCCGAGCAGATCAACGCCCTGAAGGAGCTTTCTGACATCGTTGCGAAGTCCGGCCGCGGCGGCGATGGGTCCGAGCCACGCAATCTGCGTCCCGCGCCGCAAGCGCCGGCCCCACGCGCCGCCGAGCCGCCGCGTCGCGCACCGGCTCCGCAGCCGGAGCTGCGCACGCCTCAGGCGCCCTTGGGCGGCCCTGCATTGCGCGGCACGCTCGATCTTGAGCGTCCGGCCGAGACGGCACCGCGCCAGCGTCCAGACACCAACGCCCGCACGCCTCAGGGCGGCTGGGTGCGCGATCTGCTCACTGCGGCGTCGAATGACGAGGACCTGAGGTCGGTAACACCGTCGGCGCCTGCGGAAGCACCGCGCGCGGCTCCTGCCCAGCGCTCGCCCCTGCATGTCGTGGAATCGCTGAACTCGCTCTCCGTCGATATCGCACGAGCCATCGACCACGATGCTTCGATCGAGTTGTGGAACCGCTACCGGCGCGGCGAGCGTGACGTGTTCACAAGGCGGCTCTACACGCTGAAGGGCCAGCAGACGTTCGACGAGATCCGTCGCAAGTATCAGGCGGAGGCCGAGTTCCGCGCCGCCGTCGACCGCTACTGCGACGATTTCGAGAAGCTGCTCAAGGATGTCTCGCGCAATGACCGCGACAACATCATGGCGCAGACCTACCTGACCTCGGATACCGGCAAGGTCTACACCATGCTGGCCCACGCCAGCGGCCGTCTGCATTGATCAGCCGATAGGGCAACAAACGAAAGGCGGGAAATTTCCCGCCTTTTTCATTTCGACCGATTTGGCTGTTGGCGCGCCTGCGGCGCCGCGTCCCTTGCGGTAGCACTGTCAGAAGTGCTGTGCGATCAAACTTTTACGGAAATCAGATGACCGAATCCGTCCAGCGCACGATCTGCTTTGCGGCATCACCGAACGCATTGTCGAGTGCGCTGACATAGGCGGGATTGCCGCTGCCCGAAACCGGTGCGGATGCGGTGAAGCTCTTGGAGGCACGCACCTCGCCATTGCGGTCGTTGAGGATGCGCACGAACAGATCGACTTCGGCATGCTCGCCGCCGTCGACACGAACCTCAAAGGATCGGACCTCGACGATCACCTGATAGTCAATCGCCAGGCCCTCGCCCGGCTTGCCGACGCCGGCAAAGCTGCCCGAACGCTGGAACGTCTCGGCGAGCCGCGCCTGCACGATCAGCGGCAGCCGGTCGGCCCATTGCGCGCCCTTGAGATACTGGATCGAGCGATCCGACGGCTTGATGACGATGTTCTGGCTGTCCAGCGCCTTGAGCGCCGACGGCTGCGCGATCAGGATCTGGCGGCGGCTGTGGCCATGTGCCTCGACCGTAGGCGCCGACAGCTCGAACGTATCGAGCGGCGCGGGCTTGCCGCCCAACGCCGCGCAGCCGGCTAGCGTCAGGGCAAGCAGTGCCGCAGCCGATGACAAGCCGCCCGTTTTCACCCACACAGACTTCACGCGCGATCCCCGTTGTCCCCGGATCGTAAGATCGACCCGCTTTCGCGGCTCATGTTCTTGGGGCTCGCCGACGCCGAAGTCAACGCCGCGCCCTGCCATCGAACTGCCGAACCTCGCCATCGCCACCCGAAAGGATGCGCTGCGGATTGCGGCTGAGATCGGTCACCGCTTCCTCGATGCGGCTGATCGAACGGCGGCTGTCCTGCACCAGCGCCTCGACATTCGAAAGCCCCTGGCCCGAGAAGCGCGCCAGATTGTCGGTGATGACGCCCAGGCGGGAATTCAGCGTGTCGGCAACCTGCTTGAACGACTTCAGCGTCGCCCTGGCATCCGCCATCACACCGTCGGCCTGCCCCGAGCCGAGCAAAGTGTCGACCCTGGCGAGGATGCCGTCGACACGCACCGAGGCGTCGTTGAGCCGCTGCGCCAGTTGCTTGGCATCCTTGATCGTCTGGTCGATATCGTCGGCCCGGTTGGCGAACTTGTGGGTCACCTCTGCGATGTCGGCGGCGGCCTTGTCGGCGCTTTCGCTGGCCTTCTGGATATTGGCAAGTGCCGAGCGCACCTGCGTCGGGTCGATGCCGTCGAGCACGCCGTCGACCTTGGCCAGCGTGCCTTGCGTCTGCTTGGCGAAATCGTTGACGGACCCAACCGCGGTATCGACATTCTTGATCACGCCGTCGAGCTGTTTCGAAGTCTCCTTGAGGTTCCCAGTCACCGTGTCGACATTGGCGACAATGCTCTTGATCTTGTCCTTGTCGACGGCATTGAGAAGGCCTTCGGCTGCCTTCAGCGTGCCATCGAGCTTTCCGGAAACGCCTTTCAGCTCATCCGCCAGCGTGCTGGCGGCGGACAGGAACTTGTCGATGCCGTCCGAATTCTTGGCCAGCGCATCCGAGAAGGTCTGCACGTTCTGCACGGTCTGCGTCAGCGGCCCGCGAACGTCCTTGGTGAAGCCTTCGAGTTCCGTCAGCACCTTGTCGGCGCGGGTAAAAATGTTCTGCGCCGTTTGCAGCAAATTGGTCACCGCTGACGGGTTGGCGACGATCTCGGCGACCTTGCCTTCCTTTTCCGCCTGGTCGAGGAGCTTTACTTCCTTGGGGTCGGCGCCCTTGAGTTCGATGTTGGCCTGCCCGGTCAGGCCGGCAAGCCCGATATCGGCCTGCGTCGACTTGGTGATCGGCGTCAGGCGGTCGATCTCGGTGTCGGCGATGGCAACCGTCGGATTGTCGACGTCGATATAGACACGCTTGACGTCGCCAACCTTGACGCCATTGAACAGCACGAAACTACCGCGGCCGAGCCCGGAGGCCGAGCCCGGAATGCGCACGCGCAGCAACGTCGTCTCGCCCTTGTCGCCGATCGCCGCCGTCCAGTAGACGAAGGCGAACGCCGCCAGGATCGCAGCCAGCGTGAAAATGCCGACAATGACGTAGTTGGCTCTGGTTTCCATTGTCCCACTTATGGCTATGCGCGCGCCGCAAGATCAAGTTGCCGGGCGCGTTTTCCGCGGAAATAGGACTTTACCCACGGTTCCTCGCTCTTCAGCATGTCGTCGATGGTGCCTTCGACGAGCACTTTCTTGTTGCCAAGTACGGCCACCCGGTCGCAAGCGGTGAAAAGCGTGTCGAGATCATGCGTCACCATGTAGACGGTCAGGTCCATCGTATCGCGCAGCTTGACCACCAGTTCGTCGAATTCCGCCGCGCTGATCGGATCCAGACCCGACGTCGGCTCGTCGAGGAAGACGATGTCGGGGTCGAGCGCGAGCGCCCGCGCCAGTGCGGCGCGCTTGATCATGCCGCCGGACAGTTCGGACGGGAATTTCTGCGCCGCATCGGGCGGCAGCCCGACCAACTCGATCTTGAGCAATGCCAGTTCGTCCATCAGCTTTCGCGGCAGGTCGAGGTATTCGCGCATCGGCACCTGGACATTCTCCAGCACTGTCAGCGCCGAAAATAGGGCACCGTGCTGGAACAACACGCCAAGCCGCATGTCGATGCGCAGGCGCTCGATGTCACTCGCCTTCTCGACATCGACACCGAACAGCTTGATCGTGCCCGACTGCTTGCGCGTCAGGCCGAGAATGGTGCGCAGCAGAACCGACTTGCCGGCACCCGAGGCGCCAACAAAGCCAAGGATCTCGCCGCGCCTTATGTCGAGTGACAGCTTGTCCAGGATGAGCTTGTCGGCGAAGGACACGCTGATGTCGTGCGCGGAAAGCACGATGTCGCCCTCGCCCGCATCGTTCGCCAGTGTATCAGCCCTTTTCCTGCCTCGCAGCTTCATCTCAGAACTCGATCGCTGCGTAGAAAATGGCAAAAAGCCCGTCGAGGATGATGACGACGAAGATCGACTTCACCACCGAGGCGGTGACGTGCTGGCCCAGCGATTCCGCGCTGCCGCCAACCTTCATGCCTTCGACCGAGGCGATCGTGCCGATGATCATCGCCATGAATGGCGCCTTGATCAGGCCGGCAAAGATCGTGCTGAGGTCGATGGCGACGCGCAGCCTGTCGATGAAAGCAGCCGGCGGGATGTCGGAATAGAGCCACGCGGCCAGGATGCCGCCGCCGAGTGCGGCGAAATTGGCAATGATGGTCAGGCACGGCAAGGCGATGACCAGCGCAACGAGCCGCGGAAAGACCAGGACGCCGATCGGGTTGAGCCCGATGACCTTCAGCGCGTCGACCTCCTCGCGCATCTTCATCGAACCGATCTCGGCGGTGATCGCGCTGCCGGAGCGGCCGGCGATCATGATCGCCGTCATCAGCACCCCAAGCTCGCGCAGGATCAGCACGCCAACGAGGTCTACGACGAAGATATCGGCGCCGAAATAGCTGAGCTGGTAGGCGCCCTGCTGGGCAACGATGGCGCCGACGATCGCCGACATCAGCACCACCACCGGAATGGCGCCGACACCCATGCGATCGATCTGGTTGAAGATCGCCGCCGGGTTGACGGCATGACCACGCCCGAGTTTCATCTGTGCACCGCGGATGGTGGCGCCGAGGATGTTCATCGAGGCGAGGAAATCGTCGCGCATCTCGTAGACGCGCCGGCCAACCGCCTCCAGCGCGCGAATGACGATGTTAGGCGGCCGCGTCGGGCCGGATTCGGGTTCGCGCCGCACGGCCTCGCCCACCGCGTCGAGCAGGATCGAAGCGATCTCGCTCTGGCCCTGCATCTGGATCTTGACGCCCTTCTTCTCGAAGGCGCTGACCAGCCGGTCGATCAGCCAGGCGCCGGCGGTGTCCATCTTCTCGATCTTGGAAAGATCGAGCGCCAAGGTCTTGAAACCGCTTCGTTTCTCGATCTTGCGCATGTCGGCGTCGATCAGCGCGACAGTCCGTGTCGTCCAGATTCCGGAGAAAGCGCAGCCGAGAACGCCATCCTCCTCGCCGATCGCCACGCGCGGTTCGTGGTCAGCCTCCCCCGCGGTCGTGCCGCTTGCGTCGCGCTTGCCGATGGTCAACATGGCGTCCTGTTTAGCCTGACGGAACCAAGCTGTCGATTTGCCGACTCGCTCGTTCTCGCATAGCCGGAGCAGAAAAATATGGCGCGTGTCATTTCGGTTGAGGCCGAGCGTTTTCCGATCGCCGGAACCTTCACCATTTCGCGCGGTTCCAAGACCGAAGCTGACGTGATCTCCTGCACGATCAGCGAGGGCGGCCACGCCGGCCGTGGCGAATGCGTTCCCTACAAGCGCTATGGCGAGACCATGGACGGCGTCCGCGACGCGATCGAGGCCATGCGCGACAGGATCGCCGGCGGCATCAGCCGAACCGCCCTGCTCGATGCCATGCCGGCCGGAGCCGCCCGCAACGCCATCGACTGCGCCCTGTGGGACCTGGAGGCAAAGATCAGCGGAACATCGGTAGCGGATGCGATAGGTGCGGTTCCGTTACGGGCCCTTGAGACGGCCTACACGCTGTCGCTCGGCGAACCGGAGGCGATGGCGGCGCAGGCCCGCGCCAATGCGGCGCGGCCGCTGCTCAAGGTCAAGATCGGCGGCGACAACGACATCGCCCGCATCCGCGCGGTCAGGCAAGCGGTGCCCGACAGCCGCATCATCCTCGACGCCAATGAGGGCTGGAGCGACGACAATATCGTTGCGAACCTCGCCTTTGCCGCCGAACAAGGCATCACGCTGATCGAGCAGCCGCTGCCGGCCGGTCATGACGGCATCCTGCGCCACATTGCGCATCCGGTGCCCATCTGCGCCGATGAAAGCGTGCACGAGGCAAAGAACCTCGAAGCAATCGTCGGCCTCTACGATGCCGTCAACATCAAGCTCGACAAGTCGGGCGGCCTGACAGCCGCCCTTGTGCTGCGCGATCGCGCCCGCGAACTCGGTTTCGGCGTGATGGTCGGCTGCATGGTCGGTACATCGCTGGCGATGGCGCCGGCGGTGCTGCTCGCACAGGACGCCGATTACGTCGACCTCGACGGTCCGCTGCTGCTTGCCCGCGACCGGGTGCCCGGCCTTGTCTATCAGGGGTCGCTGGTATCACCGCCCGATACGGCGCTGTGGGGCTGAGCGCGCCGCAAGCCCGATCAGCACAAGGCCGACGATAGCGATCGGAATCATCACAAGGAACCCATCGACGCCGAGACGGTCGTAGAGCGGGCCGGAAGCAAGCGTAACAGCAGCCATGAAGAAGCCATTGAAGAAATAGGCGATGCCTTGCGCAGCACCGGTGCGCTCTTCGGAGACAGTCTCGGCGATCATTTTCTGCAGGCCGATCAGCACCATTGCGACAGACACCGAATGCAGCGACTGCACGGCGAAGAAGCCGGGAATGCCAAGACCGAGCGGCCATACCAGTGGAAAGATGATCCAGCGCACTATCGAACCGACGCCGGCGATCACCATCACTTTGACGACGGACACGGAGGCGAAAATGCGATTGAAAAACAAAAACATGCAGACTTCGCACACGACGCCCCAGGCCCACAGCAGGCCGACGACGGAATCGCTGATGCCGATCGATTTCCAATAGATGGAGACGAAGCCGTAGAGGAAGGCGTGGCTGGCGGTAATGATGCCAACGCCAAAGGTGAAGTAGAGGAAATAGGCATTGAACAGGCTAGGCGCGGCGTGCTGGATTTCTGCGGCCGACAGCGGCGAAGCCTTGCGCGGCCGCCCCATTCGCGGCGCAAACAGGGCTGCGACAAGCGCTGCGGCAAGCGCCACGAATATGATTACCGGCACGGCTTTGGCTCCGGCCGCCGCCAGGATGAAGCCGCCCACAACATTGGCGCAGAGATAGGAGATCGAGCCCCATTTGCGCATAGCGGTGTAATTCGAGCCGAAGCGGCGCACCCCAGACAACGCCAGCGAATCGGCCATTGGCGAATGCGGTGTCCAGACGATCGTCAAAAGCAGAGATACGGCCAGCACGATCGCGTAGGTCGCTGGCAGAAAATAGCCGGCCGAAATGGCCATCGTTGCCGCGACCAGCGCGATATAGACGTCGGCGCGGTCCTTCGCCCGGTCGGCAAATGCCGTTAGCATAGGCGTCGTCACGACGCGCAAGAACATCGGTGCGGCAAGGATCACGGCGATCTGTTCGGCGCCGAAGCCCTTCGCCTGCAGCCAGAGCGGAAAATAGGGCAAATGCGTGCCTTGCGACACGAACAGCGTCGCGAAAATCAGGCTCATGCGCAGTTCGAAATGGCGCGGCTTGACGAGTTGTTCGGGCGAAAGTGGCGGCAGGGACATGAATCGATCCAATCGCGCTGCACTCGGCCAGCGGCAGCGCGTATCGATCCCTTAACATGGGCGAAAACCGGGCGAAACCGGTTGGACTAATCGATTGATCCCGGAGCCTGCATAAGCTGAGGCGCTACGCCGCCTGCCCTACCCGGTCTTCGATGAGCAACGGTATAAACGGCTCGTCCGGCGCCTCGGGCAGCACCTGCGCCCAGGTTAGGATTTCCATCCGACCGTCAAAGTGCTCGACCACAGCCGTGCAGCTTTCCACCCAGTCGCCGGTGTTGATGTACTGGACATCGCCAAAATTCTCGATGACGGCATGATGGATGTGGCCGCAGATGACGCCGTCGACATGCGAGCGGCGCGCCTCGTCCGCGAGCATGGTTTGGAACGAGCCGATGAAGTTCACCGCCTTCTTGACGTTGACCTTGGCCCAGGAAGAGAACGACCAGTAAGGCAGCCCGAGCAGCTGGCGCAGCCGCGTCACCACACGGTTGACCAGCATGGCCGCGTCATAGGCGTGGTCGCCGAGATAGGCGAGCCAGCGCGCATTGTGGACGACAGTGTCGAACTGGTCGCCATGGATGACGAGCAGGTGTTTGCCGTCGGCGGTCTCATGGATGGCGCGGTCGGCGACGACGATGCCGCCGAAATGCACGCCCTGGAACTGGCGGGCGAACTCGTCATGATTGCCGGCGATGTAGGTGATGTTGGCGCCCTTGCGCGCCTTGCGCAGCAATTTCTGCACGACATCATTGTGGCTTTGCGGCCAGTGCCAACTCCGCCGCAACCGCCAGCCATCGACGATGTCACCGACCAGATAGATGATATCGGCGTCGTGATGTCTAAGGAAATCGATCAGGAATTCGGCCTTCGCCGCCTTCGAGCCGAGGTGGACATCGGAGATAAACATGCTGCGGAAAGTGCGGGGCTCTTGGCCGGACATCGCGATTTCACCGTTGCTTTCGCGAGAGGCTATGCCCCGATTCATGCAACAACCGTATGACGGTTGCGATTGGTCCAGCCGAAGGACTAGCTTGCGGCCGGCTCACAAGGAGAAAATCATCATGGATCTCGGTATCAGCGGGAAGAAGGCTATCGTCTGCGCTTCGAGCAAGGGACTTGGGCGCGGTTGTGCCATGGCGCTGGCCGAAGCTGGCTGCGACATCGTCGTCAACGGACGCAATGCCGAGTTGGTGGCGAAAACCGCCGAGGAATTGCGCCAGCGCTATGGCGTCACGGTGACAGAAGTCGTTGGCGACGTCTCCAGGCCCGAGATACAGAAGGCGCTGCTCGCGGCCTGCCCGGACCCGGATATCCTCGTCAACAACAATGGCGGACCGCCGCTTCGCGACTTCCGCACGCTCGATCGCGAAAAGATCCTCGAAGGCGTCACCCAGAACATGGTGACGCCGATCGAACTGGTCCAGGCTGTCCTCGACGGCATGGCGGCGCGCGGCTTCGGCCGTATCGTCAACATCACCTCGCTGTCGGTCTATGTGCCCATTCCCGGCCTCGACCTGTCGTCCGGCGCGCGCGCCGGCCTGACCTCGTTCCTTGCCGGCGTGGCCAGAACGGTGATCGACCGCAACGTGACCATCAACAGTCTTTTGCCAGGCAAGCTCGACACCGACCGACTGCGCGGGCCGCACGAGGCCGGCACCGTCGAGGACCCCGCGGCCGCCGCCGCGCGCAAGACTCGCATCAGCGCCGATGTTCCGGCCAAGCGGCTCGGCACGCCGGAGGAATTCGGCCAGATCTGTGCCTTCCTGTGCTCTGTCCATGCCGGCTATCTGACCGGGCAGAACATACCGGTCGATGGCGGTCTCTACGTCAGCGCCTTTTGATCAACTTGTCCGTGAAACTGCAGGAACCATCCGTCAGAAAATCGGCATAAGCATTTGATCGTTCACGACTTTCTACGCGCCGCTGGGTATTGCTGCCGGCGCGTCAATTAGCGTCGCGAAAAACCTCGGCTGCATGCTAAAAGGGAATCTCCAGGCAGATTTCGAGGGAGCGGCCGCATGGAAGGCGAGAGCAAAAAGACGGCACGTTCGGACCTCGATGAAGCCGCCCTCTACTTCCACAAGTATCCAAGGCCGGGAAAGCTCGAGATCCAGGCGACCAAGCCGCTCGGTAATCAGCGCGACCTTGCGCTCGCCTATTCGCC
>NZ_RZQG01001199.1:0-1510 GCF_003998635.1 Mesorhizobium sp. M7D.F.Ca.US.004.03.1.1 | reverse complement strand
GTCGCATATAGAGCGCGCCAACCTCACGATGCGGATGGCAAACCGCCGCTTCACGCGCTTGACCAATGCGTTCTCAAGAAGTTCGACAACCACGTCCACATGATCGCGATCTACACGGTTTGGTACAACTTCATCAAAATGCACAAGACGTTGAAAATGACGCCGCCAATGGCGGCTGGCGTGTCGCAGACGCTTTGGTCGATGGAAGATCTTTTCGAGAAGATGGACGCTGTAGCGCCGAAGCCGGGTAAGCGCGGTCCGTACAAAAAGAAGGTCGCCTAAGCGGCTATCTGCACTTCACGCTGTTCTTGCCGACTATCGCGAGCTTCGGCCCGTGGGCTTCCCGGATGATCTTGGCGGCTTCGTCTCTGGTTATGCCAACCTTGCGGGCATAGTAGGCGGCTTCCGCGTCAAGCCCGCCCTCTAACGGCGCATCAATCGCCTGCTTGGCCTTCTGCTTCGCCTTCTTGCCCATAAGACGAATCATAGCACATCGCGAGGCGTGGCTGAATGGTCGCTCTGAGGTCGCTAAAATTTCAAACTGAGACACTACGTGTGCCGCGAACACACCAACAGAGAAGGGGGTGTGGAGCTGCAAGGGAGATGAGGGCAGGCCCCTCGGAGCCGGCGATCAGGCGCAGGCTCCAATCCACTGCGAGCTGCTGGCGTTAAGAGCGCTGGTGGTGAGCGTCGCAGGAAAAGGCGGGGGTAAAACCCGTCAGGTGAGATCCGGAGAGACGAGCGCAAGCGAACCGCTGATGACGTGCCGAAATTCACAGGACGATGTCGAAACCAGAGGGAAGGTAGTGGCCTCTGGGACCAGTTTGGGCGGAGCCCTGGAGCCCGGCCCGAGCGGCATCCGGCTTGGAGGCGGCGTGAATCCGGATCAGGCTCTTTTGTGGAACGCGGGAACCTGTCGCCCCGATGTTAAGGGAGAAGCTCAAGCGGGAAATCCCCGCAAGGGCGAGAGTACCGATGCGGGGCACAGGGACGGAGCAGTCCGTAGTAGGGGTGAAGGCTCTGTAATGGGGCTGGACCGAAGGGGCTGCAGTATCCCGCCAAGGTCAGGCGGCCAACCGGCGACGGGAGGAGCCGCATGACCAAGGCAAAGCCGTTTGACATCCCGAAGCGGGAAGTCTGGGAGGCTTTCAAGAAGGTGAAGGCCAACCAAGGAGCGGCTGAAGTAGACGGACAGTCGATTGCTGACTTTGAGGTTGATCTAACTGGTAACCTCTACAAGCTCTGGAACCGGCTGTCCTCGGGAAGCTATCTCCCCCAACCGGTGCGGCGGGTGGACATTCCGAAGGCGGCGGGCGGAACGCGGCCGTTGGGCATACCAACGGTGTCGGATCGCATCGCGCAAGAAGTTGTCCGACGGTATCTGGAGCCTCGACTGGACCCGTTGTTCCATGTCGACTCCTACGGCTACCGGCCCGGCCGCTCGGCGATCGACGCCGTGCGCACGGCCCGTCAGCGCTGCTGGCGACACGACTGGGTGCTCGACCTCGAC
>NZ_RZQG01001198.1:0-1510 GCF_003998635.1 Mesorhizobium sp. M7D.F.Ca.US.004.03.1.1 | reverse complement strand
CATCATGAACACACGCGCCACCTCCGGAACGGAGATCTCGCCGCATGCGATCAACGCAAGCCGGCCCAATTCCGTGTCGACGACCGGAAACGCACCCTCGTCGCCAAGCTCCTTCAAATAATCGTCCATGAAGTCGTGCGGCGACGGCCACATGGCCGTATTGATTCGGCGGCAGCGCGCGATGAACTAGCCGTTTGGAGCGACTAGAAAACAGCTATTGAAAAACCGACCCGGCCACCTCGGATCACTCTCGAAGAGGTTGCCCGCAACGTAGATGCCGCGCTTCTGAGCGATTTTCTGCAGGGGCTCGGTAATTCGTCCCGGGATCGTATCGCAAGCCTTGGAGAGCCACGTAGCGATGTCGTCTTTGTGCGGCGGCCCCTGAAAGGCGAATTCCGGCAAGACGACCAGCCGGGGCGGCTGGGGGCTGTTGCATGCGTGCTCAATCAAATCCACGGCCCGCTTCACGTTTCGATTGATGATCTCCCATGCCTCAAGAGGGTTTCGGGCCGGCATAGCCAGCTCGCTGCGCATCTGGATGCAGGTGGCCCGCCAAGGTGCAATTTCCACGATCTTCCTCCTCCGCAACCGTCCGTCGACATTTGGCATACCAACAGAATCCTGAGATTTGCGCAACTGCTTTATCGGCGTTCAAATTCTTCGGTTGATGTTAAAAACAGATCCGGCGCGCTTCCGCCGGATCTGTCGATTGTGGCATTCCGTCAGTTCTGCGGTGGGAAAAAGCGATCCGTATATATCTTGTCCGGCGTGAGGCCCTTCGCCATCCCGAAATACGTTTCGAGAATGTCGATGGTCTGAAGGAGATCCTCTTGCGCGACCCAGCCAAAAGGCTTGCCCTTGCTATGGTCAGTGTGGAGCATGTTGGGCAGATCTTTGATCTCAATCTTCAGGATCTCTGGATCCACGTCCGCGCTCGCCTTTTTTACAGCATCGATGCCGGCTTGCGGATCCTTGGCCACATCGTCAGCTGCCTTGATCGTCGCAGCCATAAACTTCTTTAGAGTGTCGGCCTTCTTCTCAGCAGTCTCGGTGGTCACGAAGATGCCGGTACTCAAGGTGTTGACCCCATAGTCGGCAAACATAAGGGGCTTGTTTATCGCCTTGATTTTGTTGGCCTTGGTTCCATCAGGAACCGCCCAAGCCGCAACGAAATCCACATCCTCATTGAGGAGCGCCTGAAGGGCGCCGGTCTTCGTGACATTGACTTTCTTGATCGTAGAAAGATCGATGTTGGTCTTCGCGGCAAACGCATCGAACAGCCGTTGCGCCTGGTCGCCAGGCTCAGCGCCCATAGTTTTGCCTTCGACATCTTTTGGGCTGTTGATTGGCCCCTTCTTCTGGAGCGAGATAATCGATTCCGGCGCGCGCTGCATGATTCCAGCGATACCGATGACGGGAACGCCCTTCGACACGGCCGTCGCTACTGCCGACAGGCTCGCAAGCCCGATGGTCTGGCTGCCCGAACCCACAACCTGGATGGTACTAGTGC
>NZ_RZQG01001197.1:0-1522 GCF_003998635.1 Mesorhizobium sp. M7D.F.Ca.US.004.03.1.1 | reverse complement strand
CCTTCGCCGTCGGCGTGCAGTGGCATCCGGAATATTGGGTCAAGTCGGACAGCAACTCGGTGAAAATATTCCGGGCCTTCGGCGATGCGGTTCGGCTGCACGCCGCAGCGAAGGCTGGCGCGCGGGCCGCAGCGGAATAATCAGTCGCCGGATTTCTTATCACCGGTGGCCGCCAGCGACAGCAGCGGCAGCGCCGGGGCATAGGATTCGTAGCCGTCGCCGTCGGCAGCCGCGAAGGTAACTATCGGATCGACGCCGTTGGCGCTGAAGGCGACCGTGCCGTCGTTTTGCTCGCGCCAGAACTTCGCCTGCTCTATGCCCGGCAAGAGCCGGCGGCATTTCGGAGCAACGGTGAGCAGCGACAACCCGTCCGAAATTTCGGCCCCGCGGCTGACCGCACAGGCCGCCTCATCGCCATTGGCGACCAGCCTGTAGCTGTTGGACGGGGCGGCCTCGTTGGCCACGCTTTCCCCGCTGCCTAGATGAAACAGCTGAACGCCGCCAAACAGCGCTGTGACAGCGATCAATGCGGAAAGTGCTTTCATCTTCTTCATCCACGCACACGGACAGGATGGAGAATGATTCCAAAGGGTTAAGCTGACGTTAATAAGTGTGGCGGCGCCACTCCTGATATCAACGGATGTCGAGGACGAAACCGTCGGACTATTGCGGGACTGCCAACGAATAGCGATCTGAAAGGAGCTTGAAGAGCCACTCCCGCTCGACATCGGTGGCGGCTGAGGCAAGTTGGACCCTCTGGGCACCCGCGTCGACTGTCAGGCGGTTGCACGTATCGCCCTCGCGTAGTTTCAGCGATTTGAGCTGCGTCCGGTCGATTTTGAGTTCGGTTCGTTTCGGCAATAGAGAGGGCCATACAGGGAAGGACCTGGAGCTAGGCATCTTGAAGGGCGGTACTCCCGGATCATAGACGAGCCCAGCGACCTCCAGCTTCATCATTTCAGGCGCGGATCTCTGGAAAACGCGGCGAACCGTCAGCACCGCAAAGAGGCCCCCGATCGTCCAGGCACAAAGCCAGAATACGAGAAATGCCGTTCCGCCTCCAACCGGCATCGTCATGATCTGGTGGGCGGCGAAAATCTCTCCGAAAGCCCAGCCGCCAAGCCAGAAAAGCATGAATACGCCTGCCATATAGGTGGCGGCGGGCGGTTTTGGGTAAGGGATCGAAACGACCTGCTCCCGGCCACTGGTTGCGACCGAGATGGTGGAGTTTTCGGGCAGCTTCACAGCCATCGGATTGCCCTTTGGCTAGCCTCGAGCCTTCACACTCACCGTCTCCGGTACCGGCGTCAGCGGCCGGCGCTCGGTGAACCAGGACACCAGATTGTCGACGCACAGATCCGCCATGGCGCGGCGTGTATGGTCCGAGGCCGAACCGACATGCGGCAACAGCGAGGTGTTCGGCGCGTCGAGCAGCGCCTTGGGCACGTTCGGTTCGTCGGCAAAGACATCTAGGCCGGCAGCGGCGATGGTGCCGTTGGCGAGCGCTGCCGCAAGCGCTGCC
>NZ_RZQG01001196.1:0-1525 GCF_003998635.1 Mesorhizobium sp. M7D.F.Ca.US.004.03.1.1 | reverse complement strand
ATGAACGGGGGCGCAATGCATTGGCAGCCTTCTGCTGAACCGCACTCTGCTGAAGGCCGAGGCTTTCGGAATGCCTCATAGCCTCGGCAGGTTGGGCATTTCGTATGGCGCACCATCAAGAAGGCAGGCCGCGATGCGATGAACAGAAAGCTTGAACCGCAGCCGAGGTCACTGTCCACGCAATGCCAGCGGCGTGCGTCCGCGACTTGCGGGTCTAGGCATTGCCCAACTGCCTAGGCATGACAATGCCAAGCCCGGCCTGGCAAATGTCGGAATTGGTGGAAATGGTCGGACGCGCGTCAGCTTCGAGGATCCCCATCGCCTCACCGGCTGACTGTGCCTCTCGCAGTCCCTCTCGGGTCCGAGGCGCTCGAACCACCCGGCACACCTGCGGAAGAGCTGGAAGGAAGGCAGGAAACGGCGGAGCGCGGCCAGAGCAAGGTGTAAACGATATCGACGGGATCGTCGTCTGGTCCGTCGAAATCGATAGGCGGAGCCAGTCGCGTGAAACCGCAACAGGCGAAGAGATCATCTCGAACAAAGCGTGTGGGAAAGCAACGCCATGGCCGACACCCGTCGAGCCGAGGACCGCGGTGCAAAAGACTACGGAAAACCATCTGCTCGTCCAGCCCCGATCTCCGTGCAAGCGTGACTGAGATTCTCGACAAGGCCGAATGCTTTCCCTTTGTGGAGAACAGCTGCTCGTGACGAACAGGTCAACAAGCTTGTGATTGCCCGCTTTCCATGGACCATCTCTTCGTCGATCCGACTACATTGTCGGGGGGTCCATTCCTTGCCTATGACCACGACGGCAAGCTTGTCAGCACCATCTACATGCTGCCGATCACGGATCTCAATCCGCACCCCTCGATGTCAAACAGGCGGACGATGGCAGGCGCCGATATCGCGACCGTTCCACCAGCAGCGCTCAGAAATCTCGCCAAACATCGCTCACCGACAACGGTCTGGGGTCCTTCCTCGCCGACTGGGGTAAGACGGGCAAGCGATCCTTTAATTGCGCGCAGTGGAATTGCTAAAGGAAGCCATCATAAAAATTGCACTCAATTACCGATTAAATTCGTTTGCATGATACCGTCGATGGCGGGAAGCTGCAGTGTGAAAACCACTCACCCCAATGCGTGACATGGTCGGAATATTTGGCGCAAATGGTGCCAAGGACCTGAAGGCGCGCGAGCCAGGCAGAAGGTATCCCGAAGCAGCGGGGATTGGCGCTTCGCCGTACGAGCGATTTTGACGCCAGTTCACCAAGGGAGAAGAAAATGGCTGAAGGCCATACCAAATCAGTCGGACCGGATCTGGCCCAGGGCATCGCGTTGTCCGACCTTCCTGATGGCGGAAAGCTTGTCGGCCGATGTGGCGACGACCAGGTGCTGCTGGTGCGCTGTGGAACCGAGGTGTTCGCGGTCAGCGCGACATGCACCCATTACGGCGGGCCGCTCGCTGACGGTCTCGTGGTGGAGGATACCGTCAGGTGCCCCTGGCATCACGCGTGCTTCGATCTGCG
>NZ_RZQG01001195.1:0-1526 GCF_003998635.1 Mesorhizobium sp. M7D.F.Ca.US.004.03.1.1 | reverse complement strand
GCTCGGGATCGAGCAGCCTGTGCGTGTAGTCGAAAGTGGGCCCGAGCAACTGGCCGCCGGGCAGGTCCTTGTAGGTCGCCGACACGCGCCGCTCGACCAGCATGTTGGCGGTGTCGATGGGCTTGGAGTAGCCGAAGCGCGGCAGCGTTGTGCGGTAGGCGCGGACCAGGAAGATCGCTTCGATCATGTCGCCGCGTGCCTGGACGATTGCCAATGCGGCCAGTTCACGATCGTAGAGCGAGCCCTCGCTCATCACCCGGTCGACGCCGAGCGCCAGTTGCTCGACGATCTGGTCGAGACGAAGGGCCGGCACCGAACGGTCGCCGCGCCGGCGATCGGCCAGCAGGCTGTGGGCATTGGCAATGGCCGCTTCGCCACCTTTTACCGCAACATACATCTTACACCTCCATCGTCTTGATGCGCGTCGTGCGCGGCAAGCAAGCAATGCCATCAGCGGTGGCGAGGATGATGTCGACGCCGCGCGGAAAACGCTTGATATTCTGCTTCCACTGCTCGACGAAATGGCGTGGCATCTGCGCCGGCGCGATCGTGGCGCTGGTTTCGATGCCGGGACCTTCGAGCAACAGCGGCGTGCCGGAGACGAGATCGCTGACGTGCAGGATCAGCGTGGTCGAACGGTCGGGATAGTCCTGCGTGCCCTGCGAAAAGCCGTCCAGCGACATCATCTCGGCTGGCGTGGCGATCAACGCGAAATGCGCATCGGCCGGCGTGTTGGCCAATGGCGCGCCGGTGTGGAAACCAAGCCAGGATTTGATGGCGGCGGAGGCCTGCAAAGTCGGGTCGAGCCACAGCGGCGTGTCGTTGTCGCAAAGCGCCAGCGCTATGGCGCCGGCGCTTGCCGAGAGTGGCGCCGGCGGGCGAGCGAAGGCCGGCAGCGGCTGTACACTGCCCGGCCGTGCCATCGCGTCCATGACCGCTCGGAACACGGTCTGGGCATTGAAGACCGGATCGGCGAAACCGCCTTCGATCGATTGCGCTGCAATGTCCATCAGTCTTCTCCGCGAACCATGGTGAAGAAATCCACCTTCGTTGCCGCCGTCTCGGCGCGGCGGCGTTCATGCGCCGTGGTCAGAGCCGACCGCAGAGGCGCTATCAGATTGGTCTCGATCTCATTGCGGCGGGCAGGGTCCTGCCACAGCGCGTCGGCGATGGCCGCCAGCCTTGCCTTTTGCTTGTCGCGGCCAAGCGCATAGCAATGGCCGACCTGTCCGGACGGCAGCCGGACCGTGGCGCGGGTGACGGTCGCCTCACCGACATTGAAGGGCGCGCCGCCGCCGCCGATGCGGCCGCGCAGGGTGACCAGGCCGGTCTCGGGGCCGCGCAGCAGTTCAGCGTCCGAAGGCAGTCCGGCCTCGTTCCAGAGCCGCACGATGTCATCGCCGCTGGATTGCGCCAGCGTTGCCATGGCGGCCTTGCGCTCGGCCTGGTCGCGGGCTTCCTGTCCTCGCATCAGCAACATTCCTCTTTCCTAAATTTGTCTATTGATATAGACAACTATACAAATT
>NZ_RZQG01001194.1:0-1527 GCF_003998635.1 Mesorhizobium sp. M7D.F.Ca.US.004.03.1.1 | reverse complement strand
GGCGGAACTCGCCAAGCTCATCCGCCTGCGTGCCGCGCACATCGTTCCTGGGCGGAAACGGATAGACCGTCGTCGTTGTCAGCACCTTGCCGGTACCGTCGACCACCGCCACCTTGACGCCGGTGCGGATGCCGGGATCGAGTCCCATCGTGGCACGCGACCCGGCGGGGGCTGCCAGCAGCAAATCCTTCAAATTGCGGGCAAAGACATGGATCGCCTCTTCCTCGGCCCGCTCGCGCAGGTCGCGCATCAAATCGAGCGTCAGGTGCAGCGACAGTTTTATGCGCCAGGTCCAGCCGGCGACCTCCATCAGCCAGCGGTCGCCCGGTAGGCTGCCGCCGATGGCATAGGCATTGGCGATCATCCGCTCGACCGGCTTCACCGGCGAGGTGTCGTCGGCATCGACCTCGATGTCGAGCGACAGCACTTCCTCGTTGCGGCCGCGCAGCATCGCCAGCGCGCGATGGCTCGGCACATTCGCCCAGCGCTCGACATGGTCGAAATAATCGGAGAATTTCGCGCCGGCCTCCTGCTTGCCGTCGACCACCCTGGCCCGCATGAAGGCGCGTTCCTTCATGTAGGTCCGCAATTTGCCGACCAGATCGGCATTCTCGGCGAATTGTTCCGACAGGATATCGCGCGCGCCCTCAAGTGCTGCCTTGGCATCGACCACCTCTTCGGTCAGATAGGCCAGCGCCAGTTCAGCAGGCACCAATGAGCGGTTCGCCAAGATGGCTTCGGCCAGCGGCCCCAGCCCGCGCTCCCTGGCGATTTCGGCCTTGGTGCGGCGCTTGGGCTTGTAGGGCAGATAGATGTCTTCCAGTTCCGCCTTGGTGGTGGCGGCGACGATCTTGCCCTCGAGTTCCGCAGTCAGCTTGCCCTGCTCGCGGATGGAGCCAAGGATAGTGTCGCGGCGCGCATCGAGTTCGCGCAGATAGGAAAGCCGTTCGGCAAGGTCGCGCAATTGCGTGTCGTCCAGCCCGCCGGTCACCTCCTTGCGATAACGCGCCACGAACGGCACCGTCGCGCCTTCATCCAGCAATTCGATCGCCGCCGCCGCCTGTTCGGGCCGCGCGCTGATCTCGGCCGCGATGATGGCTGCGATGCGCTTGATATCGGATGCCATGTCGTTCCTGCTCTTTTCCAAAGAGCGGCGACCATAAGCGCAGACGTCCGGTCCGCCAACCGCCGCGCTTTGATCAGCCCGGCGGGTCCACAGGAAAGCGTACGCTAATGTGGTGGCCTGGCTAGGATCAGACCATCCGGCTCAGCGCCTCGAAGAAAGCGACGATCTCGACATCGAGCGGATCGTCCACCGGCTCCGGCTGCGACGACATCTTGGCGATCACAACTTCGGTCTTGGGATCGACATACAGCCATTGGCCATGGATACCGATGCCGCAATAGGCGCCGCTCGGCAAACCGGTCTGGTACCATTTGTTGCGGTAACGGCCCTTGGGAAACAGCGGCAGCATCGCGCCGCGCTGCCAGGCGTCCGCACTGCCGCCGGTGCTGGTCGTGTCGCGC
>NZ_RZQG01001193.1:0-1533 GCF_003998635.1 Mesorhizobium sp. M7D.F.Ca.US.004.03.1.1 | reverse complement strand
TCTACAAGGAGATCGAGGAGCTTTCCGGCCAGGCGACCGGCGTGCATCTGACCGGAGGTGTGCTTCTGGCGGCGACCGAGGCGCGGCTCGACTGGCTGCGCGGTGTTGTTGCCAAGGGCCGCTATCTCGGCATCGAGCTCGAGGAGATCTCACCCAACGAAGCGGCCGAACTCATGCCGCTGCTCGATCCCAAGCAGTTCGTCGGCGCCGTCAGGAACAAGGAGGACGGCCATCTCGATCCGTCGGGCGTCACCCATGCCTATGCCAAGGCCGCACGCAAGTTGGGCGCCGAGGTCGAGCGCTTCACCAAGGTCGAGGACATCGTGCGGCGCGCCGACGGGCTGTGGCGGGTCATCACCAACAAGGGCGAGGTGGTGGCCGAGCATGTCGTCAATGCCGGCGGCCTGTGGGCGCGCGAGGTCGGCCGCATGGTTGGCCTCGAACTGCCGGTGCTGGCGATGGAGCACATGTACCTGATCACCGAGGATATGCCGGAGGTAGCCGCCTGGAACGCCAAGACCGGCACGGAGATCATCCACGCGGTCGATTTCGACGGCGAGCTCTATCTGCGCCAGGAGCGCGGCGGCATGCTGATGGGCACCTATGAGAAGGCCAACAAGCCGTGGTCCGAATACCAGACGCCGTGGAATTTCGGCCATGAATTGCTGGCGCCCGACATCGACCGCATCGCACCGTCGCTGGAGGTTGGGTTCCGGCATTTCCCGGCCTTCCAGAACACCGGCATCAAGCAGATCATCAACGGCCCTTTCACCTTCGCGCCGGACGGCAACCCGCTGGTCGGGCCAGTGCGCGGGCTGCCTGGTTTCTGGGTCGCCTGCGGCGTCATGGCCGGTTTTTCGCAGGGCGGCGGCGTCGGCCTCGCTCTGTCCAACTGGATGATCGAGGGCGATCCCGGCGCCGACATCTGGGCGATGGATGTCGCGCGCTATGGCGACTGGGCGACGATGGCCTACACCAACGCCAAGGTGCGCGAGAATTATTCCAGACGCTTTTCGATCCGCTTCCCCAATGAGGAGCTGCCCGCCGGGCGGCCGCTGAAGACGACGCCGATCTACGACCTGCTGTCGGCCAAGGGTGCGCAATGGGGCGTTGCTTACGGGCTGGAGGTGCCGCTCTGGTACGCGCCGGAGGGCGTCAAGGACGAGTTCTCCTGGCGTCGCTCGAGCGACTTCACCCAGGTCGCCAAGGAGGTTGCGACCGTTCGTGACGGCGTCGGCCTGTCCGAGATTTCGAGCTTCGCCAAATACAAGGTGACGGGCGAGGGGGCGGCCGTCTGGCTCGACCGGATGCTTGCCTGCAAGCTGCCGAAGCCCGGCCGCATGACGCTGGCGCCTATGCTGAAGGAAGATGGCAGGCTGATCGGCGACTTCACGCTGGCCAATCTTGCCCCTCTTGATCGAGATGGGGAAGGCTGGTTCCTCGCCGGTTCGGGCATCGCCGAGCAATACCATATGCGTTGGTTCGAGAAGCACTTGCCTGACGACGGTTCGGTGCGCATCGAGGCGCTGGGCG
>NZ_RZQG01001192.1:0-1533 GCF_003998635.1 Mesorhizobium sp. M7D.F.Ca.US.004.03.1.1 | reverse complement strand
GTCGAGAAGACTCGAACTTCCACGGGTTGCCCCACAGCGACCTCAACGCTGCGCGTCTACCAATTCCGCCACGACCGCACGTGGTAGAGCCGGAACCGACCGGCTCGCGGCGTGTAGCAAATCGTTTCCGGCGAAACAAGTGCACGGCAAGCAATAATGTCAGGCGATTGGCATAATGCTCCACAGGGCTCGAATGTGGTGCCGGAACTGGACGTTTCGGCCTGCTATTGCCATATGGATGGCAAATGCATGTCGCCCAAAAGTGCAAGGCGGTTTTGGGGCCACGACAGGCATAAGCAAAAAGCGACACCGTCATGCCAGAACGCAGCCAGATCGCCACGTCGTTCCTGCCGCTCCCCGGTTCGGCACCGGTCGAATGGCTGATCGAGCCTGGCCTTACCGCCTATCCCGATGCGATCGCCTTCATGGAGGCGCGCGCCGAGGCGATCCGAAGCGGCGCTGCCGGTGAAATAGTCTGGCTGGTCGAACATCCGCCGCTCTACACCGCCGGCACCAGCGCCCGCAGCGAGGATCTGATCGACGCCAGCCGCTTCCCGGTCTTCGCAGCCGGCCGCGGCGGCGAATACACCTATCATGGGCCGGGCCAGCGGGTCGCCTATGTGATGCTCGATCTCAAGCGGCGGCGCGAGGATGTCCGCGCCTTCGTTGCGGCGCTCGAACAGTGGATCATCGGCACGCTGGCCGCCTTCAACGTGCAGGGCGAACGCCGCGAGGACCGGGTCGGCGTCTGGGTGGTGCGGCCGGATCGGCCTGCCTTGCCCGACGGCTCGCCGGCCGAAGACAAGATCGCGGCAATCGGCATCCGGCTGCGGCGCTGGGTCAGCTTTCATGGCATCGCCATCAATGTCGAGCCGGATCTCGACCATTTCAGCGGCATCGTGCCCTGCGGCGTGCAGGACCACGGCGTCACCAGCCTCGTCGACCTCGGCCTTCCCCTGACAATGGCCGACCTTGATCTGGCCCTGAAATCCGCCTTCGAGAATGTCTTCGGTCCCGCCACGGCTCTGCCTGTCGAAGCCCCGCGCAAGGCCGGTTGAGACTTCCTGATCCGGCACGGCTCCAGGTGTGTTGAGATTCAGGTCAGGCCGAGTCGAAAATGGCTCATAGCGAGAACCGGAGCGGAGCGTACTTTTCGTACGTGAGCTCAGTTCTACCGCGACGCGGTAGAACGGGGAAGCGCAGGTATCAGCCATTTGCAGGCCGGCATCACCTGAATATCAACACACCTTAGATGAGCTGGGCGGAGGCCCACAGCACGCCGTAGCCATGGACGGCGAACACCGCCAGCAGCGCTGCCGCCATGGCCAAGCGGTCGACGGTGCGAATCGGCTTCAACTCGTGACGCGGCTTTACCCCGCTGCTCATCGTCAGCAGGCTGAGGATCGAAAACACCGCGCCCGTCCCGAGCAGAAAATTGGCGGAAAAACCGGCCTGCCACCCCACAGCCAGGAAAGCCGAGAGCAGGAAGAACGAGGCCAGCGCCAGCGCGATCGGCCCGGAGCAGATCTGACG
>NZ_RZQG01001191.1:0-1536 GCF_003998635.1 Mesorhizobium sp. M7D.F.Ca.US.004.03.1.1 | reverse complement strand
GCAAGGCGGAGCTTACGGGAGAAATCGACCGATGATCGATCTGGCCACATTGATCGCTTATGTCGCAGTTGTGCTCGGCTTCGTCTTTATTCCGGGTCCGGCCACGCTCCTTACCATAGCGCGGGCAACGAGTTCCGGAACCAAGGTTGGCATCGCGACCGGCGCCGGGATCGCTGCCGGCGACGTGTTTCACACCGTCATGGCGATGGTCGGCATCTCGGCGATCATTGCCACGTCCGCGACGCTGTTCAGCATCATAAAGTACATCGGCGCGGCCTACCTGGTTTATCTCGGCATTCGCGCTATCATCGAGAGAACACCGGCCAACCCGGCCGCCGGTGCGCTTGCGATCTCCGCTGGCAAGGCGTTTCGACAGGCCGTCCTGACCGAAGTGCTCAACCCCAAGACTGCGCTGTTCTTCCTCGCTTTTCTGCCTCAGTTCGTGCGACCTGAAAACGGATCGGTGATGCTTCAGTTGACCACATTGGGGGTCATCTTCGTCCTACTCGGCTTTTTCAGCACGGTCGTCTTTGCGATGAGCGCCGGTCGGCTCGGCGCGTTCCTGCGCCGAAATCCGACAGTGTTGAAGTGGCAGGGCAAGGTTGTTGGCGGCATCTACTGTGCTCTGGGTATTCGGCTCGCGCTGCAGCTGCAGCGCTGACCTTTTCATCCCTATTCAAAGCAACCTCGCCGTCGGTCAGCGGAACGGGTCGCGAACCGACCACCGCTGTTCCTCGACGGATTTCCAAGGTCATGAATTTTTGATTTGCGCATGATCTTTTCCGAGGCTTCATTTCGCGGTCATGCGCCGCGATTTTCTGCTCGCAATTGCCACCATCGCGCGCTACCCAATGCCCAGCTTTTTCAAAGCCGCGACTGCCAGTTACCATCTCGCAAGGGTTCGCCATGCTGCTCGTTGACGTCTATCTCGACAAATCGTCCATCCAGGGCATCGGTGTGTTTGCCAGGGCCCACATTCCGCGCGGCATGCTGATCTGGAAGCTGGACCCGAGATTCGATCGGATCATCGACGTGGAAACTTATGAGAGCGAAAGCGGATCGGTGAAGAGCTATCTCGACCGCTATTCCTACCCCGACCGACGCGACCCGAACTACATCGTCTTCGAAGCCGACGATGCGCGCTTCATGAACCATGCGGATGAGCCGAATTGCGACGTCTCCTCACCTGAGGAAACATACGCCTTGCGCGATATCGCGCCTGGCGAGGAACTGACCTGCGACTACAATCATTTCTTTGAAACCGGCTTCGATTTCCTCGGCGACCGCCACCTGTCGCCGGAAAACTAGCTCGCTGGCTTTTTGCGCGGCGGATAGCCGTTTGGATGCGGCGGTATCGCCTTGAGATAGGCGGCGATGGCCGCACGGTCCTCCGGCGCCAGTTCTGCCATGTTCCGCTGCACGTCGACCATGGCACCGCCGACGGAATCGAAAGCAGGCGTAAAGCCGGTTTCGAGGTAGTTGACGATGTCGGCTTCCGACCAATCGCCTATACCGCCCTTGCCCGATGTGATGTTC
>NZ_RZQG01001190.1:0-1539 GCF_003998635.1 Mesorhizobium sp. M7D.F.Ca.US.004.03.1.1 | reverse complement strand
GCGCTGGACGCCATCGGTGAGGGACTCGTTGCGGCCGTCGAGCACTTGCGTGAACAGCTCGTTGAGCAGCCAGGCGATTTCGGGCGGCAGTTCATGTGCGGCCATCGCGGCGGTGAATTCGTCATGCGGGATCCTGACAAAACGGATGTCGCGGCCGGCGGCCTTGCCGATCTCGGCGACCGCATCGGCGAAGCTCAGCAGCCGTGGTCCGGCCAGCTCATAGAGCTGGCCGACATGGCCTGGCTCCGTCAGCGCGACGAAGGCGGCTTCGGCGATGTCGTCGACATCGACGAACGGCTCGCCGACATTGCTGACCGGCAAGGCTACTTCGCCTTCCAGCAAGGGCTCGACGAGAAAACCTTCGCTGAAATTCTGTGAGAACCAGGCGCAGCGCAGGATCGTCCAGTCAGCGCCCGAGGCTTTCAGCATCTCCTCGGCGCGCTGGGCTTCCGCCTCGCCGCGGCCGGAGAGCAACAGCAGGCGGGTGACGCCATTGGCCACCGCAAGCCTGGCGAAGGCGCCGACGGTTTCGGCGGCGCCCGGCACGGCGATGTCGGGGTAGTAGCTGATGTAGACGGCACTCACGCCTTGCAAGGCCGGCCCCCAGGTCGCGGGGATTTCCCAGTCGAAGCGCGGGTTGCCGGAGCGCGAGCCGATCCGTACCGGCAGGCCGTGCGCCGTCAGCCGCTCGGCGAGACGGCGGCCGGTCTTGCCGGTGCCGCCAAGGATCAGGATGGGGCTGGTTATTGTGTCATTCATGGTGGTTTCCTCCGTTTTGCAAACATGAGTAATCCTCATATTTGCAAAACGTGATAAACCCTCGTATTTTGCGAGTCAAGCGATTTGCCGGCATTGGAGTCAGTCATGGAAGACACGGCCACGCCGGTTTCCCCTCAGGAGCAGATTGCTTCGCCGCGCCGGGCGCCCAGCCAGCAGCGCAGCCGCGAGCGGGTCGAGCGCATGCTGGCCGCTGCCTCGGCGCTAATCGCCGAGCAAGGCAGCGATGCCATGCGCATGGGTGAAGTGGCCGAACGGGCAGGGGTGTCGATCGGTTCGCTCTACCAGTTCTTTCCAGACAAGCGGGCGATCGTCTGGGCACTGGCCGAGCGCTACACCGCCGAGAGCCAGACCTGCATCTCGGCGGCACTTGCCGGCGTCGGCGACGCCGAAGGCTTGAGCCAGGCATTTTCGGAACTGGTCGACATCTATTACCGGTTGTTCCTGGCGGAGCCGGTGATGCGGGATATCTGGTCGGGCACGCAGGCCGACAAGGCGCTGCGCCAGCTCGAACTCGCCGACAGCCGGGCCAACGCCGAATTCCTCACCGCAGTGCTGAAACGGCTGCGGCCGGCAGCCGATCCAGTGGCGCTGGAAACCACGGCGTTCCTCGTCTGGCAAATGGGCGAAGCCGCCATGCGGCTGGCGATTTCCGTTGAGCGGCAGGAGGGCGACAGGCTGGTCGCCGCCTACAAGCACATGGCGCTCAGGGAATTGCTGGACGGATAGAATGCTCCCCACCCTCCCCCTCGTGGGGAGGGT
>NZ_RZQG01000118.1:0-10479 GCF_003998635.1 Mesorhizobium sp. M7D.F.Ca.US.004.03.1.1 | reverse complement strand
CCATAGTTGGTGCCGGCATTCCGGCCGCCACCGGCATGGCGCTGTCAATGCAGATCCTCGGCACCGGCAATGTCGCCATGTGCGTTTTCGGCGACGGCGCCGCCCAGACCGGCATCTGCCACGAGGCCATGAACATGGCGGGGCTGTGGAAGCTGCCGGTCGTCTTCGTGCTCGAACACAACCAGTTCGGCCTGACCGTTCCCTCAGAAGTCCAGTCGCCGGTAGAGGATCTGTCGATCCGTGCCGCCGGCTATGCGATGCCGGCCGAGATCGTCGACGGCAACGACGCCGTGGCCGTCTATCGCGCCGTATCGGCCATGGTCGAGCGTGCCCGGCGTGGCGAGGGTCCCGGCATGGTCGAATGCAAGACCTACCGCATCGAGGGTTTTTCCACCTCCGACATGGGCGGTTACCAGAAGTCGGAGGACATTGCGGCCTGGAAGGCGCGTGATCCACTGCTCGTCTCGCGCAAGGCGCTTTTGGGCGACGTCGGCGAGGCGAAACTCGCCGGGATCGAGGCCGCGGCCAAGGCCGAGGTCGACGAGGCATTCGCGGCCGCACTGTCCGACCCGATGCCAGAGTTTTTCGTCGACGAAGCCTGCAACCCCTACAGCGAGGCGCACTGACATGGCCATGATGCGGTACGCCGAAGCGCTCAATGCGGCACTGCGCGAAGAGATGCAGGCCGACCCTTCCGTTTTCGTCTTCGGCGAGGACATCGGCCGCTATGGCGGCGTCTTCAAGGTGACGAAAGGGCTGATAGAGGAATTCGGCGAAACGCGGGTGCGCGACACGCCAATCTCCGAACAGGCGCTGACCGCCATGGCCGTGACCGCCGCGATGACCGGCACGCGGCCGGTGCTTGAAATCATGTATGCGGATTTCGTGCCGCTGACGCTCGATGCGCTGGTCAACCAGGCCTCGATCTACAATTACATTTGGAACGGCCAGGTGAAGATGCCGTTCGTGCTGCGCACGCAGGGCGGCGGCGGCGCCGGCGCCGGCGCGCAGCACTCCAAGTCGCTCGATTCCATGCTTGCCCACATACCCGGCATCAAGGTCGTTGCTCCTTCGACGCCCGCCGACGCCAAGGGCATGCTGAAGGCCGCGATCCGCGATGACCAGCCGGTGATCTTCCTCGAGCACAAGCTGCTCTACAACACCCGCGGTGAGGTGCCGGACGGCGACGTGATCGTGCCGCTCGGCAAGGCGGCAACCCTGCGCGAAGGCAACGACATCTCGATCTTCGCCACCTCCAAGATGGTGGTGGAGGCGCTGAAAGCCGCGGATCTTCTCGCAGCCGACGGTGTTTCGGCCGAAATCGTCGATCTCCGGTCGCTGCGCCCACTCGACGTCAACGCCATCGTCGCCTCGATCTCGAAAACGCACCATGCCGTCGTGGTCAACGAAGGCTGGCGCTTCTGCGGTTATGCCGCCGAGCTGTCGGCAACGATCATGGACCATGCCTTCGATGAGCTCGACGCGCCGGTCGCGCGCGTCACCTTGCCGGACATGCCGATCCCCTATTCCGAACCGCTGGAAACGGCGATGCTGCCAAGTGCCGAGAAAATCCGCGCTGCCGCGCTAAAGACGCTGAAGTGACGGGGGCGACGGCGATGGCGACCCACCCGATCAGCATCGACAGCGCCGGCGGCGAATATATGGAATCCGTGCTGGTGATCAGCTGGGCGGTGAAATCCGGCGACCCGGTCAAGGCCGGCGATCTTCTCGTCACCGTCGAAACGGCCAAGGCCGCAACCGAAATCGAAGCCGACCGCGACGGCTGGCTGGCGGAAATCTTCTTCGCCGAGGGACAGGAAGCGCCGGTGGGCGCGGTGCTCGGCACGATCGCCGATGAGAAACCGATAGTTGGCGGGAAGCCGATCGCTGGCCAATCCGCTTCGATCGCGCCGGCCACTGCGACGGCTGTAGAACCCAATCCGCGCGAGCCTGTGGCCAGCGAAGCGCCTTCCTCCATCCGACCGCCCGGCAGCCGTGCAATCGCAAGCCCGCTGGCCCGGCGGCTTGCCGCCGCGGCCGAGCTCGACCTTGCCACCATTTCGGGAAGCGGCCCGCACGGGCGCATCAAGAAGCGCGACATCGATGCTGCCCTTGCTGCCCGCTCGAACGAACATGACGGTGCAGTTCAGCGGACGACCGCAGTCAAGACATCGTCTGTTGCCGCGCCGGCGCTGGCCCGACAGACGGTGCCGGTGGTCCTCATCCATGGCTTCGGGGCGGATAGCTCCGTGTGGCGGCAGGTCGTGCCCTTGCTCGGAACAGGGATCGAGACGATCAGCCTCGACCTGCCTGGCCATGGTGCGGAAGCGGCAAAGCCTGCAAGGAGCATCGAGGAGATCGCCTTCCTCCTCTCAGACCGGCTGGAGGAGATGGGCGTGGGCAATGCCCATCTCGTCGGCCATTCCCTGGGCGGCGCGGCGGCTCTCGCGCTCGCCCGGCTTGGCCATCTCGCGGTACGCTCCGTCACGCTCCTTGCCCCTGGCGGGCTTGGCCCCGAGATCAATGCAGGCTTCATTGCCGGACTTGCGCGCGCGACCACGGCGCAGGCCCTGGAGCGGTGGCTGACGGTGATGGTCGGCGACCCCTCGGCCTTGCCGGTCGGTTATGCGCAGGCCGCGCTCAGGCAGATGGAAAAGACCGGCAATCGCGACGCGCTCGCTGCGATGGCCGAAAGCCTCTTCCCGGACGGCACGCAGGGGTTCGACCTAACGGGTGCGCTCGCTGCGGTCGCTGTGCCGACGCGGCTCATCTGGGGCAGGCTCGACCGCGTCATCCCGGTCGCTCATGCAGTCCGCGCGCCGGGCTTCACTGCTGTTCATCTTCTCGATGGCGTCGGCCATGTACCGCAGATTGAAGCGCCGGCGCTCACAGCCCGGCTGATCACCGAGACGGTGCGAAGCGCCGGCTGAGCCGACAAGACCATCACGCCGGCGCCGAAGGCACCGGATACAGAACGCCAGAAGGAGTGCTCGATATGATTTTCGACCATCGCACCTATACCGCCCGCCCGAACAAGCTGTCGCATTTCCTGAAACTCTATGAAGACGTCGGCCTGCCGATGCAGCAGCATTATCTGGGCGAGCCCTTCGGCTTCTTCCAGACGCACATCGGCGACCTGTCGCGCACCGTGCATCTGTGGAAATATGAAAGCCTGGCCGATCGGGAAGAGCGCCGCGACCGCATGGAAGCCGATCCCGAATGGCAGGCCTATCGGCGCAAGGTGATCGAGACCGATTATCTTCTCGACATGCGCAACCAGATCCTCAAACCTGTCTCCTTCTTCAATCCCGGAAAGTAAGATGGACCTGATTTTCTCGGCTGAAGGGCGCAACTGGCCGTTGCGCCTGACCGGCGATGCCGACCGCACGCGCCGTGCGCTGCTTTCGGCCCTGCCGATGCGCCTGCAGCTTCACACGCCCAAAATCGCCGGCAGCCATATCTATTGGCATGCTCCCTTCGTCGAGGATATCGAAGGTGCCACGCATGTGCTTTCCGCAACCGCCGGCGCCTTCATCTACTGGCCGGTGCGGCAGTTCCTCGAAATCACCTTCGCGCCGCTCCAGGCGGAAAATGCCGAGATCACCGTTCTCGGCCATCTCGACGCGCCGGTGGAAGGCATTGCCGAGCTTGCCGCGACGCTGAAGCGGGATCAGGGCCGCCGTATTCTGGAAGGCACACTTGTCCGGTCGGATCGCGGCGTGTCCGAGCCTTCGCCGCCATTGTCGCTGCCGCAGAATATCATCGCCGCGCGCAAGGCGCTGTGGGCGTCCTGTCCCGCCGACATCAGCCGGGTCACCGCGTCACGCGCCATCATGCACCCGGCAGGTCCCGTTTTCACCGCGGAGTCGGAAGCGCGGGTGCTGCACGAATTCCTGTGGTGGGTCCGCGCCGAGCGCGGCAGGAAGGACGAATTGGTGCTGCGCCAGGTGGCAGCAATCGCACTCGACAAGACCGCGACCCGCCTGCGCGACTTCTGCCACATGGAGGAAACGCCGGCCCTGCTTTTCCGGCTCAAGGCGGCGATGGACGATCGGCATCCTTTCGACACCCTGATCGACGAGGCAATCCTGGTTGCCGGACGGATCGGCGCCTGGCTCGATCTTCTCATCCCGTGGAACGACCTCAACGAGGCCTTCCGCGCAGCGCTTGACGGCAGGAAGGCCAGGTGATGCAAAAACTGACCATCGGCATTGTCGGTTTCGGCGTCATCGGGCAGCGCTGGACGGCTTGCTTTGCCCATGCCGGGCACGCGGTGCGCGTGTTCGATCCGAGGGAGCGGCGCGAAGCGGCTTTCAATGAGGTGCTGCCTGCGCTCATGGCCGACCTCGATGCGCTGCAAGGATCCTCGCACGCGCCCGGTGCGATCCGTCTTTTCCCGACACTCGCCGAGACGCTCGAAGGGGTCGATTTCGTGCAGGAGAACGGCCCGGAAGACCTGGCCCTCAAGCGCCGGCTGCTGGCCGAAATCGAAGACCATGTCGCTGACGAGGTCGTCATCGCTTCCTCCTCCTCGGCCCTGCTGGTGTCCGACATGCAGGACGAGTGCCGCTTGCCCGGCCGCGTCGTGCTCGGTCATCCCTTCAATCCGGCGCATCTGATGCCGCTGGTCGAGATCGTCGGCGGCAAGGCGTCCGATCCGCAGGCAATCGTCCGGGCACACGCCATCTATGAGGCCATCGGCAAGAAGCCAGTGACGCTCAACCGGGAAGTGACCGGCCATATCGCCTTGCGCCTGATGGGCGCCATGTGGCGCGAGGCGATCGCGCTGGTGCGCGACGGCGTCGCTTCAGTCGAGGACGTGGATCGTGCCTTCATGTATGGGCCGGGTGCGAAATGGACCCTGCAAGGTTCGTTCATTTCCAACAGCCTCAACGCCGATGGCATCGAGGACTTCCTGCGCAAATATGGCCCGACCTATCAGGCGATCTGGGACACGCTGCTCGACGCAAGGCTCGACAACGAGACCATCCGCGCGATCACGGCTTCGACAGGGGCCGCCGTGAACGGACGCAGCCAGGACGACCTGAAGGCCGAGCGTGAGGCAGGTTTGGTCGGCATTTTGAAAACGGTGGCTGAACACGGCGCGCTTTGACATCGCAGCTCAGGAGAACACCCATGAGTTACCGCACTGCCCTCGTTACCGGCGCCTCGAAAGGCATCGGCGCGGCAATCGTCGAGAGCCTGATCGCGGAAGGATTGACCGTCCATGCACTGGCGCGCAACCATGATGCGCTGCAGGTCCTGCAGGCGCGGCTCGGGCCACGCGTAAAACCGCTTGTCGCCGATGTGCGCGACCACGAAGCGATCGCGGCTGCGCTCGGTGCGGCGGAAATCGATGTGCTGATCAACAACGCCGGCGGTCTGGCGACGGTGCGCCCGCTGCATGAGCAAAGCGCGGAGGAAACAGCCGAGGTGGTGGCGCTGAACCTCACCGCGCCCTTGCAGCTCATCCGTCTGTTGCTGCCGGGCATGATCGCGCGCAAGCGCGGCCACATCTTCAACCTGACCAGCACGGCGGCCAGCGCCGTCTTTCCCGGCACGACGATCTACGGTGCGGCCAAGGCCGGCCTTTCCCAAGCCGGCCGCATCCTGCGCTTCGATCTCGCCGGCACCGGCGTGCGGCTGACCGAGATCGCCCCCGGTCGCGTGGAAACGGATTTCTACCTGAAGGCCTTCGACGGCGACCGCGAGGGCCTGCGCAAGCGCATGTACTCGCAACAGCGGCCGCTCGGCCCGGGCGACATTGCCGCCGTGCTTGTTGCCGCGCTGCGGATGCCGGACCATGTCGACATCGCCGAACTGACTGTCGCGCCAAGCGAACAGGCACCCGGCGGCCATGTCTATCCGGCCGCACCCCAACGATGAGCGGACTGCGGGGTATCAGCAACGCCTCGCATCAGCCTGGGCCTGTCAATTTGTCGAGCACGGCCGTGCAAGCCTCCTCCCAGGCCGCCGGCACGCCGCGCGCCGAAAGCACCCGCAGCCCCCGCTCGGTGATGCCGCCCGGTGTCACCAACTCCTCGAGCATCTGATCCATCGGCTGGTCCGTCTCGTCAATCAGCCGCCCGGCGGCCACGAATGTCAGCGCCGTCAGCCGGCGGCCAATTGCCGGGTCGAGACCTCGGGCACTCGACCATTCAGTCGTCCTGCGGATCAGATCCTGCACCCAGCCATAGATGGCGGCATTGATGGTGGCCACCTCGAAGTCCGTTTCGCTGACCAGAGCGATCGAGGGGCCGAGCCGGTCGAGAACCGCCCGCGCCTGCTCAAGGTCGGGGAAATAGATCGTCGGACTGGCACAGATTTCGGAAGCCGTGAACGGCATGGCGCGCACCGCGCGCGCGGGCGCGACAGCGAACCGCGACAGCGCTACGCCGGCGCAAACCGAAACCACCACCTGGTCCTTGCGCCACGGCAGGCCGGCGACCGCGTCCGGCGCATGGGCGGGCCGTACGGCGACAATGACGACCTCGGACCGTTCGACGAGATCGCGATTGTCGATCGCCAGCCGAAAACCGTGCTGGTCGGAGAGTGCCGCCGCCTTGCCGCGCGGCGACAGCACGATTGCCGCGGGATCGAGCCCGGAACGCAGGAACCCGGCCAGCATGGACGTCGCCAGATGCCCGACACCAAGAATGCCTACAATCATTGTTGTCCCCCGGATTTAAACCTGCTGCTTGCCATTCACACGAAGTTGGGAAAGAAAGGCGCTCTACAAAGTGTAGACACAACCTGCATACAAATCAGATGAGAATCGTCGTGACCGAACGAGCCGAGACCAGCGCCGATAGCGATCCGTCCCTTGCCGCCGAGGCCGAAACGCGCCGCGCTGCCGACAGCAGCGAACGCGCCTACAACACCATCCGCAAGCTTCTGGTCGAGTTCAAGCTGAAGCCCGGGGAACGCATCAATGAGGTCCAGCTTTCGCGCAGCCTCGGCGTTTCGCGCACACCGATCCGCGAGGCGCTGAACCGGCTCGCCTCCGAGGGTTTCGTTTCGCTCACGCCCAATCGCGGCTTTTTCGTCAGAAGCCTCAGCACCGAGGGCCTGCTCGACCTCTACGAGTTCCGCTCGATCATCGAATGCGCTGCTTTCAAGCTGATGTGCGAACGCGCCGACGACAGTGAAATCGACCGGCTGCGGAGCTACTGGGAAGCGATCGTCGACGCCTACCCGGACCAGCCGCCGGATGTCATCCTGGCCGAGGACGAAGGCTTCCATCTGCTCATTGCCGAACTGTCGGGAAATCCGGAACTTGTCGGCCAGCTCAGCTCCATCAATGCGCGCATCCGCTTCATCCGCCGCATCCAGATCGAACATCCCTCGCATGACAAGGCGCAGATCACCTCTCATTCGGCCATCGTCGATGCCGCCGTCAGGCGGGATGCCGAAAACGGCATGAAACTGCTGCGCGAACATATCGAAATGACCGTCTCCGCCACGCAACAGGCGCTCAAGGACGCCCTGCTCAAGGTGTTCGCGCCCGGTAACGGCGCCGATCTGAAGCGCCGGCGAAGGGCGCGCGACGCATAATCGATATCTGAGCACAAAATTGAACGCAATAGTGTCGACACTTTCTTGACGACAGTCTCTTTGTCTGCTTCGATGGGTTCCAAGGGAGAGAAGACCGGAACGGCCGCTCCTGCTGTGACCAGTAGCCAAGGGGAACCATCATGAGAAAATTTATCGCCACACTCATTCTCGGAGCATCGCTATTCGCGGGCCCGGCCATGGCCGAGCAGATCACGATTGGTCTATCCGCTCCGCTCTCCGGCCCGCAGGCCTATTTCGGCACCACATGGCATAATGGCTTCAAGCTCTATGTCGACAAGCTGAACGCCGATGGCGGGGTCAATGGTGTGACCGTCGCCTATGAACAGGAAGACGACAAGGCAGATCCGCGCGAGGGAACGCTCGTGGCGCAGAAGTTCTGCGACAATGACCAGATCGTCCTCGGCCTCGTCAACTTCAATTCCGGCGTCGCCCAGTCCACCTTGCCGATCTATGAGGATTGCTCGCTGCCGACGATGACCTTCGGCTCCAACCCATCGCTGACCAAGCAGGGCTACAAGCTTATGGTGCGCCCGGTCGCGAACGATCTGGCGGGCGCGCTGCTGCCGGCTGAATACGCGCTCGGCAAGCTTGGCGCCAAGACGGCGCTGGTCGTCAACGACAAGCAGGTTTTCGGCCAGGGAATCTCCGAAATCTTCGCCAAGAACTTCGAGAATGGCGGCGGCAAGGTCATCGACACGATTTCGGTCGCGCCAAGCGATGTGGACTTCGCCGCCGTGCTGGCGCAGATCAAGCCGAAGAAGCCCGACGTCATCTATCTCGGTGCCGTCATGCCGCAGCTGGCGCTCTTTGCAAAACAGATGCATGAGCAAGGCATCACCGCCACCCTGATCGTACCCGACGGCGGCTATACGCCGGACCTGATCAAACAGGCCGGCGAGCCCAACGTCCAGGGCACGCTCGTCGCCATCCAGGTGCCGCCGATGGATGCCTCGCCGGAGATCGCCGAGTTCGCCAAACTCTACAAGGCCAAGTACGGCGAAGAAGCCGGCCCTTACTCGATCTATGGCTATGTTCAGGGCCAGATCCTCGAACAAGTGCTGAAGACGACCAAGGGCCTGGCGCGCGAGGACATCAACACGGCGCTGCACGCGGTCAAGGTCAAGACCGCCGTGGGTGAACTGGAATTCGACGAAACGGGCGAACTTAAAGTCGCCCCATCGTACCTCTACAAGGTCGAGGGATCGAAGTTCCAGCTTGTCGGCTCGAAATAGCAGCCGGGCGCCGGAGCCGCCTGCTTTTTTTAAAGGCGGCTCCTCTTGCCTGTCGACGGCCGCGCCTGACAAGAGTGCGACGGACCGTCGATCGGGAACCCATTGCACAGGACATCGGCCCATGCTGGGAAACCTCATTCAACAGACGGTCAACGCGTTGACCATCGGCTCGATCTACGCGCTGATCGCGCTCGGCTACACGATGGTCTATGGCGTGCTGCGCATGATCAATTTCGCCCATGGCGAGATGTTCATGCTCGGTGCCTATGTCGCCTTTCTGATCCTCAGCATGCTCGTCGGCGATATCGGCATGGCGGGCGCGATTGCGCTTACCGTGGCCTTTGTCGTCGCTGTCTTCCTGGTGGGCTTCATCGGCGTCGGCATTGAACGCATTGCCTACAAGCCGTTGCGAAATTCTACCCGGCTTGCGCCGATGCTGTCCTCGCTTGGCGTTTCGCTTTCGCTGGTCACCGGCATGCAGATTCTTGCCGGCCCGCAGCCGGTCGCCTTTCCGAGCTTCTTTCCCGTCGTCCGCTATGAAGTGCTGGGTGGCACCATCACCTCGATGCAGATCGGCATCCTCGTCGCCGCCTTCGTGTTGATGTTCGGCCTGCATTTCCTCGTCAACCGCAGCCGTATCGGCATCATCGTGCGTGCCGTTTCGGAAAGCCGCCCCACCGCACAGCTTCTGGGCATCAACGTCAACGGCGCGATCTCGATGGTGTTCTTTGTCGGCCCGCTGCTCGGCGCGGCCGGCGGCATCCTCTATGCCAGCTATTACGGCATCATGTCGCCGACCATGGGCGCCGTCATTGGCCTGAAGGCCTTCACCGCGGCGATCCTCGGCGGCATCGGTTCCATTCCCGGCGCCATGCTTGGTGCCTTCATCCTCGCCTTCGTCGAAGTCGGCGGAACCGCGCTGCTGCCCGTCATCACCCATGGCGTGCTGGGCACCGAATATCGCGACGTGCTCACCTTCGCGATCCTCATACTCGTGCTTCTCGTTCGTCCCGCCGGCATATTGGGCGAGGCCGTGTCCGAGGAAAGCATCGTGTACAAGAGGGAGTTCTGATGTCCGTCGCCGAGAGCCTCGCGGCTGCCAGGCCGCGTTCAAGCCGGGCCGTCGCGTTCCTTGTCTTTGCCATCGCAATCGCGCTGATCGCGGCGACGCCCTTCCTGCCCAACTACTACATCCGTGTCATCGACAGCCTGCTGATCTACATCCTGCTCGGCATCGGCCTGAACATCGTGATCGGCTATACTGGCCTGCTCGATCTCGGCTTCGTCGCCTTCTACGCGGTCGGTGCCTATAGCTACGCACTGCTGGCCAGCCCCCAGCTCGACCTGCACCTGCCCTTCCTGCTCATTCTGCTCGTCGCCGCCTGCCTTGGCGCGATCACCGGCATATTGCTCGGCATCCCGGTGTTGAGATTGCGCGGCGACTATCTTGCCATCGTCACACTCGGCTTCGGCGAGATCGTGCGCATCATCATCAACAATGTCGACTGGCTTACCGGCGGGCCGAAAGGCATCGCCCGCCTCGACAAGGCTTCGATCCTCGGCATCCAGATCGCCCGGCCCGTCGATTTCTTCTGGCTTCTGCTCGTCGTCGTGCTGCTGGCCGGGCTTGTCGCCTGGCGGCTGGAGCGGTCCATCCTTTGCAAGGCCTGGG
>NZ_RZQG01001189.1:0-1539 GCF_003998635.1 Mesorhizobium sp. M7D.F.Ca.US.004.03.1.1 | reverse complement strand
GGCGCAAACCGCGTCGACCCGCCAGCAGGCGGCGGACGCCTTTGCCGGCGACATCGGCATCTCGACGCCGGAAGAGCCGAAACACTGGGGCGACTGCACCGCGGCGCAAGCCAAATGCCTCGCCATGCCGAACGGCGTGCAGCTGCGTCTCGGCCCGGTCGAGGCGCCGCCGCCGGTGATGGATCTCGTCACCTTCTATTCGCAGAACCTGGCCGTGCCGGCGCGCCGCGACCTCGACGCGCGGCAAGTGCTCACGGGCAAGAAGGTCTTCTATGAGATCGGCTGCATTGCCTGCCACACACCGAAATTCGTCACCCGTCGCGGCACGCCCAACAAGGCGCAGGCCTTCCAGTTGATCTGGCCCTATTCCGACCTCCTGCTGCACGACATGGGGCCTGATCTGGCTGATGGCCAGGCGGTGGGCGATGCGACGGGCAATGAATGGCGCACGCCGCCGCTGTGGGGCATCGGCCTGACCGAGACGGTCAACGGCAATTCTTTCTTCCTGCATGACGGGCGCGCGCGCAGCCTGACCGAGGCCATCCTGTGGCATGGCGGCGAAGCGCAGAAAGCGCGCGACCGCTTTGCCGTGGCCAGCGCGGCCGACCGTTATGCGCTGCTCAAATTCCTGGAGTCACTGTGATGTTCAAGCGCTCTGCATTGTTTCTCGTTGTTCCGCTGGCTTTGCTGGGCGGTGCCCCGGCGTCTGCGGCGGTCAAGGCCTCCGACATCATCCAGCGGGCGATCAATGGCTTTGTCCGCCCGGCCTATGCCGAGTTGCATCAGCACGCGGAAGTCCTGACGCAAGCAATGCACAAGCTCTGCGAAGCGCCTTCGCAAGGGGAACTCGACGCGGCGCGGGCCGAATTCTCGGTCACGGTCTATGCCTGGTCATCGGCCGAGATCATCGGCTTCGGGCCGATCAAGGAGAACAATCGTCTGGAGCGCACGCTGTTCTGGCCGGATCGCAAGAGCATCGGCCTGAAGCAGGTGCAGGCGGCTCTGGCGGACAAGGACCCGAACGCCACCGATCCGGCACAGCTGGCCGGCAAGAGCGTTGCCATGCAGGGGTTGGGTGCGCTGGAATTCGTGCTTTACGGCGACGGCGCCGACGCACTGGCGGGCAAGGATGATCCCTATCGCTGCGCCTATGGCGCCGCGGTTGCCGGAAACATCGAAACCATGGCTGGCGAGGTCAGCGCCGCCTGGAACAAGCCGGACGGATTTGCTGCCCTTTGGGCCAATCCGGGGCCTCGGAACCCGCTCTACCGCGACGGCAACGAAGCCGTGACGGAACTGGTCGGCGTCTTCATCAATGAGCTGGAAATGGTCCGCGATGTGCGCTTGAAAGGTTTTTTCGGCGGCAAGCCGGATGCGGACAAGCCGAAACAGGCGATCTACTGGCGCTCGCAAAACACCGCGACGTCACTGGCTGGAAATCTCTCCGGCATCGATACGCTGTTCCAGATGTCGAAGCTTGGCGACGCCCTGCCGCCCGATGCGCGCTGGATGGCCGAATCGATCCACATCCAGCTGGTC
>NZ_RZQG01001188.1:0-1541 GCF_003998635.1 Mesorhizobium sp. M7D.F.Ca.US.004.03.1.1 | reverse complement strand
GTCGACATCCCTGCCACGCGGCACGGCGACCGCGGCGATGTCCTCGGCGAGTTCCGCCCGGTAAGCGTCATAGAGTTCGCGATGCGCCGCCTTGAGGCGTGGGTTGACGGCGATCTCGCCCCACAGCGATAGCCAGATCAAGAGATTGTCACGGCTGAAATAATCGGGCGAAAAATTCGAATGCACCAGGGCGGCAAGTGCGGCCTGCGGCGACCAATCTGATGTCTCGGCGCGGCGGCGCTTGGCTTCGGCGATCTGGTTGTTGACGCTGGCATAAAGCGAGGATTTGTAGACCTCGACCAGCAAGCCATCGAGGCTTTCGAAGTGATGGTTGATGAGGCCGCGCGAAACGCCGGCCTCCTTGCAGATGCGATCGATGGTGAAGGCGCCGATGCCGCCGACCGACAGGCATCGCGTCGCCGCCTCGACCAGCATGGAACGGCGGACATCCGCCTGCTCGCGGCTGAAGCGCGGTGGCGATTTCTTGGCGCCGCGCTTGCGTCTTTCGGGTGCTGGTCCTGCTTCCGTCATGCCCCCAGCTAAACGATCACATCTTTGCTGTCCACGGAAGCGATCATGCCTTCTTCTTGAACAGCACCGGATTGGGGTGGCCGTCCGGATAAATAACCGGCTCGAAACTGGTCTTGTGGATAACGACCAGCGGCTGGTGGCAGATGAAGATGAAACCGCCAGACTGCTCCATCAGGTCCTCCATGCGGTTGGACAATGCGATGCGCTTGGGCTCATCGCTTTCCGCCACCAACTGCTGATAGCTGGTTTCGAACTCCGCGCTGTCGAAGCCCGACCAATTGTAGGCGCCGATCTGGTCGGGGCGGAACCAGACCAGGTTTTCGGAAGGGTCGATGCCACCGGCAAAATCCATCAGCGCCAGATCGATGTTCTTGTAGCCCTCGCCCTGCGTCTTGTCGCCGACACCCCAGAAGGCCGCCTCGTCATAGGGCTGGATCTCGACCTTGATGCCGGCCTGTTCGAGACTGGCCTGGATGATCTGCGCCGTCGCGGTGCGGATGGAATCGTTCATCACCGTCAAGGTCAGCGACAGGTCGCTGACGCCGGCTTCAGTCAGAAGTGCTGCGGACTTCTCGTAGTCGGGTGCGGCGATCAGATTGCTGGCGCGCGCGAACTTGGTGCCGGGCTGGACGACACCGGTGGAACGCTTGGTGAGATCGTCATAGACGCCGGTCAGGATCTGCTCGACATCGACGCCATATTGCACGGCCTGGCGGACTTTTAGGTCCTTGAGGCGTGGGCTCAGCATGTTGATGGTCAGCCAGACATAACGGGTCGACTGCGCCTCGATCAGGCTCGTGTCGGCGGGTAGGCTGGCCTTGACCGCCTTGGTCGCCGAAATGGCGATCTTGGTGTAGTCGAAGGCGTCGGCCTCATAGGCCAGCTGTGCGGCCTGATCGTCGGCGACGACATAGATCTCGACCTTGCCGAAATCCGGCTTCGGCCCAGGCCAGTCAGGGTTGGCGGTCAGCGTCACCTTCTGCTTCTGCTGCCAGTCGGAGAAGAGGTAG
>NZ_RZQG01001187.1:0-1543 GCF_003998635.1 Mesorhizobium sp. M7D.F.Ca.US.004.03.1.1 | reverse complement strand
GTCGTGAAACAGGTCTTCGAGCATCTTCTGCTTTGCCATTGTCATGTCCTTTGGTGCGTGAGCCCTCAGGTCGACAATCTCGCATGGGAGGATTTGTTCCGTCCGCTTCGAACGGAAATCTTTATAAAATTCCTATTTCTTTCCACTCCGCCCCGTCTCGAACCTTTATGGCGATCGGGTCCATATTCCACGTTGAGAAAACACATCCGGTACCGCCGCCTCAATGCGACGGGCCGTTTCAGGGTATTGCGAACCTTTCCATCAAGGGCACAAAGTACAAAAGCAGACACAAGGAACAAACACGATGGATATCGTCGTTCTCGGGATCGGGATTTTGTTTTTCACCCTTTCCTTCGCCTACATCAAAGCCTGTGACATTCTTTAACGCGAGGACCGCAAAATGCTCGTCGACTATATTCTCGGTGGCGGCGTGACGTTGTTCCTGCTCGTCTACCTGACATACGCCCTCGTTCGCCCAGAACGCTTCTGACCGCAACTGGCGCAAGGCACGGAAAGCTACAACCATGACTCTCAACGGATGGCTACAGATCCTCGTCTACTGCGGGATCGTCGTTTTGCTGGTGAAGCCGCTTGGCGGCTACATGTATCGCGTCTTCAACGGCGACCGGACATTTCTTTCGCCGGTTCTAGGCCCGATTGAACGCGGGCTCTATCGCATCGCGGGAACCAGCGAGCGCGAGGAACAACACTGGACCGCCTATGCGGCAGGCATCATGTTCTTCAGCGTTGCCAGCTTCCTGGTGCTTTATTTCCTGCAGCGGCTGCAAGGCGTCTTGCCTTACAATCCGGCCGGCATGACTGCAGTCGAACAGAATCTTGCCTTCAACACCGCTGCCAGCTTCGTGACCAACACCAACTGGCAGAACTATGGCGGCGAAAGCACGATGTCCTACCTCGTGCAGATGGCCGGCCTCACCGTGCAGAACTTCATGTCGGCGGCGGTTGGTATCGCTATCGCGGTCGCGCTGATCCGTGGCTTTGCCCGCGCGTCGGTCAAGTCCATCGGCAATTTCTGGGTCGATATGACCCGGTGCACGCTCTACGTGCTGCTGCCGCTCTGCATCATCCTGACCCTTGTCTATGTCTGGCTCGGCATGCCGCAGACGCTCGGTCCGTATGTCAACGCCACGACACTGGAAGGTGCCCAGCAGACGATAGCGGTCGGCCCCGTCGCGTCGCAGATCGCCATCAAGATGCTTGGCACCAATGGCGGCGGCTTCTTCAACGCCAACGCCGCGCATCCGTTCGAGAACCCCGACGCGATCTCCAACCTGATCCAGATGGTGTCGATCTTCGCGCTCGGCGCGGCGCTGACCAATGTCTTCGGCCGCATGGTCGGCAACCAGCGCCAGGGCTGGGCGATCCTGGCCACCATGAGTGTTCTGTTCATCGCCGGTGTCGCCGTCTGTTACTGGGCGGAAGCCGCCGGCAATCCGCTGGTGCACGCGCTTGGCATCGACGGCGGCAATATGGAAGGCAAGGAGAGCCGCTTCGGGGTCGCCATGTCGGCACTGTTCGCGGT
>NZ_RZQG01001186.1:0-1547 GCF_003998635.1 Mesorhizobium sp. M7D.F.Ca.US.004.03.1.1 | reverse complement strand
GGAACTGACCTTGATCAAGGGCGGCGGCGGCGCGCTGCTGCGCGAGAAGATCGTCGCTGCGGCGTCCCAGAGCATGATCGTCATTGCCGACCGGTCGAAGATGGTCGAGACGCTCGGCCGTTTTCCACTGCCGATCGAAGTCAACCAGTTCGGCCTGCGCGCCACCGAAATCGCGATTGGCGCCGCGGCTGAAAGGCTCGGTCTTTCCGGTCCGGTCACATTGAGGATGACGGGGGACCAGGCTTTTGTTACAGACGGCGGCCATTTTATCCTCGATGCATCTTTTGGCCGCATTCCGGATACAAGAGCGCTTTCGAATGCTCTCCACGCCATTCCGGGCGTGGTCGAGCATGGTCTTTTCATCGGGCTGGCTTCAGCGGCCATCATCGCCGGCGGCGACGGTATCCAAACCGTCCATGCCGCCCGAAAACCAGGGAGTTCTACCGATCATGATGTTGCATAACCGGGTTCGCAGCCTTTGCGCCGTTCTGGCGGCTTCAGCCGTTCTTGCCTTCTCTTCGCCGGCGTTTTCACAGGATGTCACGGAATCGCACCTGAAGGCCGCCCGCGCCGCGGTCGCGGCGATCCACGCGACCGACCCGTTCGACAACATCCTGCCGCAGGCGGCCGCCGCGCTTGAGTCGCAGCTCATCCAGAAGAACCCGGACATGCAGGAACTGATCGGCAAGACCATCAGCGAGAAGGCGCTGGCGCTGGCTTCGCGCCGCGCTGACCTCGAGAAGGAAGCAGCACTCGCTTACGCAAAAGTGTTCTCCGAAAAGGAACTGACCGATATCGCCGCCTTCTACAATTCCGATTCGGGCAAGAAGCTGCTCGACAGCGGCCCGACGGTGACCCGCGACCTGGTCAAGGCAGCCGACATCTGGCAGAACGGCCTCGGTCGCGATCTTGCCCAGCAGGTCGGCGAAACGCTGGCGGCTGCCGCCAAGGCAAAGGCGCAGGCAGCACCAGCGGCGCCCGCGGACGGAGCCGCTCCGGCGGATGACGCAGCACCGGCCGATGGTGCGGCCCCCGCGGACAACAACTGATCCTGCATTTCAAAACGGCCTAGAGCCCTGGGGCTCTAGCTCTTTATTTGAGCATGATCTTTTCCGAAAACCGGATTCCACTTTTCGGGATCATGCTCAAGCGGCCATCAGCAAAAGCCCGGCTTGTCCGGGCTTTTCTTTTGACGTTTTGCGGCCTACCTGTCTCTCACATTTCTGAAGCCTAGGGAGCCGCGTCATGGCCGGTTACGACTACGATCTTTTCGTCATCGGCGGCGGCTCGGGCGGGGTGCGCGCGGCGCGCGTGGCGGCCGCGCTCGGCAAGCGCGTCGGCATCGCCGAGGAATACCGCTATGGCGGCACCTGCGTCATCCGCGGCTGCGTGCCGAAAAAACTCTATGTCTATGCCTCGCAATTTCCCGAGCATTTTGCCGATGCCGCCGGCTATGGCTGGACGGTGCCGGAAGCCAGTTTCGACTGGCAGACGCTGGTTGCCAACAAGGATCGCGAGATCAGCCGGCTGGAGGCGATCTACAAGAG
>NZ_RZQG01001185.1:0-1549 GCF_003998635.1 Mesorhizobium sp. M7D.F.Ca.US.004.03.1.1 | reverse complement strand
ATCGGCCACTTCCATCTCGCGCATATGCTGGGGCCGATGCCGCTGGCCTGCAATCTCGGGCTGACGCCGCTCGCTTCCGAGACCATCGTCCCGTTCTCGCTCGGGCTCGGCGGCAATTGCGTCACGATTTCCAACGCCGTCTGGGCCGGCATGGCGGCGCATGGCGCCGCGCCTGATCTCGATCCGGCGCGCGCTGGTGCAGCACTTGGCGCGCTCATTCGCGAGCGTGCTGCCGCCGGCCATGATCCGTTGCGCTTCGCCGTCGTGCATCCGCATTCCGGGCACAATTACGAACTGCGCTACTGGCTTGCCGCCTGCGGCATCGATCCGACGCGACAGATCGAGATCGTCATCGTGCCGCCGCCGTTCATGGCCGACGCGCTGGCCACAGGGCGGATCGACGGCTACTGCGTCGGCGAGCCCTGGAACAGCGCCTCTGTCGCCGCCGGCACCGGCCACATCGTCACCGTCAAGGCCCAGATATGGCGTAACAGCCCGGAGAAGGTGATAGGTGTGCGCAAGGCCTGGGCGGACGAGAACCCCGAGGCACTGGCCGCACTGCTGCGCGCGCTGCATCATTCAGCTCGCTGGTGCCAGGATCCGGCCAACCACGGCGAATTGGCCGCTGTCATGTCGCAGCCTGGTTTCCTCGGCCTGCCGCCGGCCGTGCAGATGCCGATCCTGACTGGACATCTCCAACTCGGCGACGGCGCGGAGCGGACGATCGACGACTTCTTCCTGCCCTTCGACAAGGCCGCGAACTTTCCGTGGAAGAGCCATGCGTTGTGGTTCTACACGCAGATGGTGCGCTGGGGGCATGTGGCGCACACGCCTGAGAACCTCGCCATTGCTCGGGATTGCTATCGTCCCGACCTTTATCGTTCGGCGCTGAAGCCGCTTGGCGTGGCACTTCCCGGCGCCAATTCGAAAGTCGAGGGCGCGCTCCGCGTCGCCACCGCGGTCGGCGCGACAGGGGCGGGCCTGGTGCTCGGCCCGGATGGTTTCTTCGACGGCCAGATCTTCGATCCGGACGAGGTCGACGGCTACATCGCCGCCCAGAAATCAGCCCGCGCGGAAGCCTGATCATTTCCGCGCCATTCTTGTGCATTGCACAAAAATTGTGCGTGCGATTGCTCCAATGAACAATCTTTGGCCTGCCAGCCATAGGGTCCCGCGTGTCGGTGACCGGCACGTATCGCTGATTTCATTTATCTTTTTCATCTCCTGCTAAACTGGCACGGTTCCTGCTTTGGAATAGACAGACCCTTCACGGGTCACGGAACAGGCGTCCAATGGCGGGCGCCACAGGCAAAGCTGCCGCTCAGGTTCATGCGCTCCCGGTCACCCGGACGCGAAGACCTGGCTGGCGGCTTTTTTGTTTTGATCAACACGCAATCGACGACGCGGTCCCAAGCCGCGCCCAACCGGAGACGACGATGACGAAACGGATCAGGACTGGAACAACCCTCAAGGACATGACCCGCCGCGATTTTCTGGTCAGCAGCGCGATGACGGCGGGGCTGTTCGTGGCCGCCCGCAAGCTCTTCCC
>NZ_RZQG01001184.1:0-1560 GCF_003998635.1 Mesorhizobium sp. M7D.F.Ca.US.004.03.1.1 | reverse complement strand
GTCGAAACGCCATTCGTTCTTGAGCGGTGTTGAGGTGTAGCGGAACTTTATCACCGCCACCCAATTGTCGGCGGTGGATGAATTGTCCCGCCGCGTCGTCGTGGCAAAGCGCACCGAGGCCGTGTTGCGATTGAGCAGGGAAACCGACTTGATCTCGACCGCTACAGTGACATTGCGGCCATAGGTCTTGTCGAGCGATTGCGGATTTGCTGGCGTGTACAGCCATGTCAAATCCTTGGACGCCGCGTCGGTGGAGTACAGCTGCGCCAGGTCGTAATTCTGTTTCAGTTCACGGGAATCGTAGGTTTCGCGGGCCCTGATGTAGCGCACAAGATTGGCCGCCGTGACGGCCTCGTTCTGCGATAAATCTCCAGGCTTGAGCGCGCGCATGATCTCGAGGTAGCCCGTCGATTTGTCGACCTCTACAACGTACGGTTCGAACTGCCGGAGTGGCAGGATCAGCACGAGCGCCAGCAGCGACAGCACCGCAACCAGTCCCGAAATGCCGCTGACGACCCACGCCAATGTACGCGATCGGCGCATTGACCTGTGCGTGTCGTCTTCCCAGGTCGCGCCTGCCCTGTAATAGCGCTTGTCGACGAGTTCGCGGCTGCTGCTAGCAGGTGTTTCCATTGAGATTGACACTTTAGTATTGCCTCGTTTGCGCGACGATCCCGATCCCGATCGAGGGCCGCGATCGGTGATCATTCTTGTGTTCTAGGCCAGAGGCCTGGAGTTATCGCGCGCACCTTGCTGGATGGCGGTCCGGGTTGCGGCATCGGCCCTGGCTGCTCGCGAAGATCGAAAACTGTTTGTCGCGAGCTGCCGGGCGCCCCGAGCGGCGCGGCCTGCGGCCCATCGCGCGCCGGAATAGCGCACGGCATTCCTGCCGAACGTCCCATATGAGTAGCGAGCGCCCATGGTGCTGAGATACCCCCTCGTGCCACCCGCCGATCTACAAGTTGATTGCGGCGATGGAAGCTCCGGGTTTTGACTGGCCGACCTGTCCGCAAGCCAACTCCAGCGCGGCGAGATTTGAGAAGTATGAGGATTGTCCGTCTGGCTGGCAAGCAGTTGGCAGCTCCGAATCCGATCGGCCGGGCTTAGGTCAAGAACGGAACATCTGCCGCATCGCGGCCGATAGGCTCTCCTTGCCCGTTGTTTTCAAAAGCAACGCCCTCGGCGGGCATCATGGAGACGGTTCACGTCCGGTCCAAATCGAAATCGACGGTAAGGTGGTTGCGGCAACAATCCAGACCGCGGGAAACGATCGAGGGCATTCCCTTGGTAATGGCCCCACTTACTACACCATCCCTCGACCGATGCGCGGAAAGCCCTGGTTTATCGAGTATGATGACGCGAACGGCGTGCGCCAGAAAAGCTGGTTCACTCTCAACATCCCATGAGCCAGGCGATCACGCAGGACGAGGTGCTACGACGGTGACAATTTCAGGGAGGTTTGAAGTGTTCAAGGCGCTTCTCCTGTCCGCTGTGATTATGAACACAGGCACAGTGTTGGCGGTGGCTGGTCAGAGCGACAAGCCGCGATCAAACGTGGAT
>NZ_RZQG01001183.1:0-1566 GCF_003998635.1 Mesorhizobium sp. M7D.F.Ca.US.004.03.1.1 | reverse complement strand
CGCGTCTCCTCGGCATTTCGCTGCCGGTCGTCGAAACGACATCGGCGCAAGCGGCGCAAGTCTTTGCCCGCGCCTTGCCGATCGTTCCACTGACCACCCGCTGCATCGACAGCCCTGGCCGACCCGACCCGGCCAATGCGGCCGCCACCATCGAAGCCATCGACCGCGCCGTCGCCGACTGCCTCGCCGGCGAAGCCTCGGCCGTCGTCACCTGCCCTATCGCCAAGAAGCCGCTCTACGATGCCGGCTTTCGCTTTCCCGGCCACACAGAGTATCTGGCACATCTGGCGGCCCGGCACAGCGGCGTCCAAGCGATGCCGGTGATGATGCTGGCAGGCCCCGACCTGCGCACCGTTCCCGTCACCATCCACATCGCGCTGGCCGAGGTGCCGAAGGCACTGACCACCGAACTGATCGTCGCCACTGCGCGCATCACCGCCGCCGACCTCATCGGCCGCTTCGGCATCGCCCGGCCGAGGCTCGCCGTTGCCGGGCTCAATCCGCATGCCGGTGAAGGCGGCGCCATGGGCCTCGAGGACGAGCGGATCGTGCGCCCGGCGGTCGACATCCTGCGTGCCGAAGGGATCGACGCTTTCGGTCCGCTGCCGGCCGACACGTTGTTCCACGCCCGGGCACGGGCGGGCTACGACGCAGCCCTTTGCATGTATCACGACCAGGCACTGATCCCGGCCAAGGCGCTGGCCTTCGACGAGGCGGTCAATGTCACGCTCGGCCTGCCCTTCATCCGCACCTCGCCCGACCACGGCACCGCCTTCGACATCGCCGGCAAGGGCGTGGCGCGGCCCGACAGCCTGATCGCAGCATTGAAGCTTGCCCGACAGCTGGCCGACACAAACACGAAGGCAGTTGCCGCATGAGACCGCAGGCATGAGCATCGACGGGCTGCCGCCGCTGCGCGAAGTGATCGAGCGTCATGGCCTGCAGGCAAAGAAGGCGCTCGGCCAGAATTTCCTGCTCGACCTGAACCTCACCGGCAAGATCGCCCGCACCGCCGGCGACTTGTCCGATGCAACCGTGATCGAGGTCGGTCCCGGTCCCGGCGGGCTGACCCGCGCCTTGCTCTCCAACGGGGCGCGTCACGTCATCGCCATCGAGCGTGACGAACGCTGCCTGGCTGCCCTTGCCGAAGTGTCCGATCATTATCCCGGCCGACTGGAGGTTGTGTCCGGCGATGCGCTGAAGACGGATTTCGCGGCACTTGCCAGTCGAGCGGCCGGGGACGGCGGCCCGGTAAAGATCGTGGCCAACCTGCCCTACAACATCGGCACGGAGTTGCTGGTGCGCTGGTTGACGGTCAGCGATTGGCCGCCCTTCTACACCTCGATGACTTTGATGTTCCAGCGCGAGGTAGCCGAGCGCATCGTCGCACCCGCTGGCAGCGACAGCTATGGCCGGCTGGGGGTTCTTGCCGGCTGGCGGACGGAGGCGAGGATCGCCTTCGACGTACCGCCACAGGCATTCACGCCGCCGCCAAAGGTCACCTCCTCGGTGGTGCATCTGGTGCCGCGCCTGACCCCTCTGCCCGCCGAGGTGAAAAAACTCGGA
>NZ_RZQG01001182.1:0-1566 GCF_003998635.1 Mesorhizobium sp. M7D.F.Ca.US.004.03.1.1 | reverse complement strand
TCCGCACGGTACGCCGCGAGACGCAGGGCTTGGTATCGTTCTCCTGGCACGGCTCTCCGGTCGGCCACTGCTGCCTGTCGCCATCACCACCAGCCGCCGCAAGGTGCTGGAGAAGAGCTGGGACAAGACCACCATCAACCTGCCGTTCGGCCGCTCGTCGATCGTTATCGGCACGCCGATCTTCGTGGCGGCCGGCGCCGATGAAGCCGAAATGGAGCGCAAGCGTCAGGAAGTGACCGTCGCGCTCAATGCCGCGACCGCCGAGGCCTACCGTCTCGTGGATGCTCCGCGATGAGCGGTCGCTGGGCGCGAGCCATGCTGTCGGCATACCGTTTCGCGGGTGCGGCCGCTTATCCGCTGGTCGGACCCTATGTTGCCTGGCGCACCTCGCGCGGCAAGGAAGACCGCTACCGCCGCCGCGAGCGCTATGGCGTCGCCGGCCGCGCGCGCCCCGAAGGGCCGGTGATCTGGATTCACGCAGCGAGCGTCGGTGAGACAATAGCCGTCGTGCCGCTGGTCGAAAGCATTCTCGACTATGGTGTCAACATCGTGCTGACGACCGGCACGGTCACCTCGGCGCAGGTTGCCGACGAGCGGCTCGGCGATCGCATCATCCACCAATATGTGCCGCTCGACCTCAAGCCGGCGGTCAGCCGGTTCCTCGATCACTGGCAGCCGGATCTGGCGATCATCGCCGAATCCGAGATCTGGCCGATGACCATCCTCGAGCTTGGCGCGCGTCGCGTGCCGCAGGTGCTGGTCAATGGCAGGCTGTCCGACCGCTCGTTCAAGTCGTGGAAGAAACGGGCCAACATCGCCGAGGCGTTGTTCGAGAACCTGGCTCATGTGGTGGCGCAGTCGGATGTCGATGGCGAGCGGTTTCTGGCGCTCGGCGCGCGGCCGGTCACCGTGTCGGGCAACCTCAAGGTCGACACGTCGCCGCCTCCGGTCGATGAACGGGTGCTGGCGACGCTGCGGCGGCAGATCGGCCCGCGCCCGACCTGGGCGGCGATCTCGACCCATGATGGCGAGGAGGTGGTCGCTGCCGAGGTCCACGCGACACTGCACAAGCGTCACCACGGTCTTTTGACGATCGTCGTTCCACGCCACCCTGACCGCGCCGAGGCGCTGGCGACGCAGATTTCCGGCATGGGCCTGAAGGTCGCGCGGCGCAGCAAGGGCGACAGGATCACAGCCGACACCGACATATTGCTCGGCGACACGATCGGCGAGATGGGGCTCTATCTCAGGCTGACGGAAATCGCCTTCGTCGGCCGCTCGCTGACATCCGAGGGCGGCCAGAACCCGCTGGAGCCGGCCATGCTCGACACGGCGGTCCTTGCCGGGCGCAATGTGCAGAATTTTCGCGAGGCCTACCAGCGTCTGCTCGACAGCGGCGGCGCCAAGCTGGTGCGCGATCGCGATATGCTGGCCGGCGCCGTCAATTTCCTCCTGACCAACGAAGTTGCGCGCCACGAGATGATGGCGGCGGGCGTTGCGACCGTCGACGAGATGCGCGGTGCGCTGGCGCGCACGCTGAAATCGCTTGAGCCCTACATTCAGCCG
>NZ_RZQG01001181.1:0-1572 GCF_003998635.1 Mesorhizobium sp. M7D.F.Ca.US.004.03.1.1 | reverse complement strand
GTAGGAGGTGTCGCGCACCATGAAGATGAAGTCGGTCATGGCAGGCGAATAGACGTCGCCGCCGGCGCAAGGCCCCATGATCACCGAAATCTGTGGAATCACGCCGGAGGCGAGCACGTTGCGCTGAAAGATCTCGGCATAGCCGCCAAGCGCCGCCACGCCCTCCTGGATGCGCGCGCCGCCGGCATCATAAAGCCCGATGATCGGTGCACGGTTGCGCAGCGCCATCTCCTGCACCTTGATGACCTTCTCGGCATGGGCTTCCGACAGCGAGCCGCCGAACACGGTGAAGTCCTTGGCGAAGAGGTAGACCGGGCGGCCATTGACGGTGCCCCAGCCGGTGACGACGCCGTCGCCGGCGATCTTGGTCTTCTCCATGCCGAAATCGGTCGAACGATGCTCGACAAACATGTCGAATTCCTCGAACGAGCCCTCGTCGAGAAACACCTCGATGCGTTCGCGCGCGGTGAGCTTACCCTTCTTGTGCTGGGCGTCGATGCGAGCCTGGCCGCCACCCATGCGGGCGATCTCGCGGCGGCGCTCGAGTTCCTTCAGCACGTCTTTCATCGATTACCTCCCAAGCCAGCGGCATTTCGTGGTAATCGTGCCGGCAAGCGAGCGCAAGCGCCGCTTGCGCCATGCGTTTTGCTGCGCTGCAACATGAAGCCCCTTGCAATTGGGGGCGAACTCAGCCATATGCAGCCCATAGGCGCTTGGGCCGGGAACGAATCCGGCCTTCTCGACGAATGAGACTGGTTGCGTCTGTTTTCCCTCTTTCCGGTATATCGGCCCCTCTTTCCGGTACATCACAAAGCGGCGAAAAAGCCCCGTGGCATGATGCCTGCGGGCACGACAGCGCAGCCGAGTGGACGTTACCGTCCGCCCGCCTTGTCGTTTCATATCAATTTTTTCGACGGCAGGTTGCGCCCTGCCGCCATCGATGTTTGCGGCCAGAAGCCGCGTGAAAGAAGATTATTTTGACCAACGAAAACACTTTGCCCGGTAGCAACACTGCGGAACTCACCGGTTTCGCGGCACTGGGTATTACGGGCGCGCTGCTCAAGGCCACCCACAACGCCGGCTTCACCGAGCCGAAGCCGATCCAGGCGCAGGCGATCCCGCCGCAGATGGAAGGCCGTGACATTTTCGGCATCGCCCAGACCGGCTCTGGCAAGACCGCGGCCTTCGCGCTGCCGATCCTGTCGAAGATCATCGCCCTCGGCACCAAGCGCCGGCCGAAGACGGCGCGTGCGCTGATTCTGGCGCCGACGCGCGAACTCGCCGTGCAGATCGAAGACACCATCAAGATCCTCGCCAAGGGCGCGCATGTCTCGACCGCGCTCGTGCTTGGCGGTGTCTCCCGCTTCAGCCAGGTGAAGAAGGTTGCTCCCGGCGTCGACATCCTGATCGCAACGCCCGGTCGGTTGACCGATCTGGTGCGTGAAGGCGACCTCGTGCTTGCCGACACCAAATGGCTGGTGCTGGACGAAGGCGACCGCATGCTCGACATGGGCTTCATCAATGACGTCAAGCGCATCGCCAAGGCGACCGCGCCCGATCGTCAGACGGTGC
>NZ_RZQG01001180.1:0-1577 GCF_003998635.1 Mesorhizobium sp. M7D.F.Ca.US.004.03.1.1 | reverse complement strand
GAATATGGCCGACAGCGTGCAGTGCCTCGTCGAGAAATGGCCCCGACAGGTCGAAGCCAAGCAGTGCTTCGCCGCCCTCGCCTTTCTCGATCACCGTGGCGTCGAGCTGGCCGAGGAAACAGGAATTGCCGTCATGGCCGAAATGGATGCGGTCGCCTGCAGCGATTCGCTTGCCCGGCCTCATGAAGGCCAGCCAGCGATCCGGTGCCATGCGCATATGCAGGGTGGCCTCGACCTGCGCCGCCGCCTCGCCGCGCCGCCTGATGCCTTTGAGCTGCGCCGGAATGACCTTGGTGTCGTTGAAAACCAGCACGTCGCCGGCCCTGAGCAGGGACGGCAGGTCGCCCACCCTGCGGTCATCGAGCCCTTCGCCTGACTTGACCACCAGCATCTTGGCGCTGTCGCGCGGGTCCGCCGGGCGAAGCGCGATGCGCTCCTCCGGCAGGTCGAAGTCGAAGAGGTCGACGCGCATCAGTAGAGCCGGACGAGCAGCGCTCCGGCCAGCAGCAGCACCGCGCCGGCGATGCGGCCGAGCGAGATTTCACGCACCGCGACGCCGAGGAAGCCGACGCGGTCGATGAGCATGCCGGCCAGCAACTGGCCGGCGACCAGAAACGCCATCAGCGCGGCGGCGCCGATGCGCGGCGTCAGAATCGTCGACAGCGTGACATAGAAGCCGCCGAGCATGCCGCCGGCTACGAACAGCCAGGGCGCCGGCGCTTTCCAGTCGAGCGAGATGCCTTGCAGCTTCACCACCGTAGCGGAGATGATGCCGAGCACGATCGCGCCCGACAGGAACGAAAACGCAGCCGCCGCGACCGGGAGACCCAAGCCGCGCGCCAACTGCGAATTGATCGGTGCCTGAATGGCAATGAAGGCGCCGGACAGGATGCCGAGAAGCGACCAGACGACGCCCATCATTGTCGTTTAACCTTACTTGACGTCGGCCGCGACCTTCAGCGACACGATCTTGTCGGGATCCTGCACCGGCTCCCCGCGCTTGATCTTGTCGACATTGTCCATGCCTTCGATGACCTGGCCCCAGACCGTATACTGACGGTTGAGGAAGGCGGCATCGTCAAAGCAGATGAAGAACTGCGAATTGGCCGAGTTCGGGTTCTGCGACCGGGCCATCGAGCAGGTGCCGCGGCCATGGTTGGCGTTGGAGAATTCAGCCTTCAAATCCGGCTTTTCCGAGCCGCCCATGCCCGCGCGGGATGGAGCGAATGTCGGCTTCGAGGAATTGCCGAACTTGACGTCGCCGGTCTGCGCCATGAAGCCTTCGATGACGCGGTGAAAGACCACGCCGTCATAGGCGCCTTCGCGGGCCAGTTCCTTGATGCGGGCGACATGGCCGGGCGCCAGGTCGGGGAAAAGTTCGATGACGACCTTGCCCTTGGTCGTTTCCATGATGAGCGCGTTCTCGCGGTCCTTGATTTCGGCCATGTCAGATATCCTTTTGAGAAAACAGAGTTATTTGTCGGCAGCGATGCGCACCTTGATCATCCGGTCGGGATCGGAGACCGTGCCGTTGTCCGCCTGGTCGCCCTTCTTGATGTGATCCACCAGTTCCATGC
>NZ_RZQG01000117.1:0-10568 GCF_003998635.1 Mesorhizobium sp. M7D.F.Ca.US.004.03.1.1 | reverse complement strand
GTTTCGTAGAACTTGGTCGTCGCCCGCATCACCTCGACCGGCGCGCCTGACGCCCAGGCGTCGAGCAGGTTCGTCAAGGCCGCATCGAGCGAGGCGATCTGCGCGTCGGTGGCCGACAAGGCGCAAGTCCGCGCCGCGATCCCCTCCAGCAGCGCCCGCAGTTCGTAGATTTCATCGGTGCGGCCGAGATCCGGCTTGGCGACGGCAGGTCCATGGCCCGGTATCATCTGCACCAGGCCTTCCGCCTCCAATTGCCGCAGAACCTCGCGCACCACGGAACGGCTCACGCCAAGCTGATCGCAAAGCGGCCGCTCGACCAGCCTTTCACCAGGCTGGAAGTGGAAGCCCATGATCGCATCGCGCATGCGTTCCAGCGCCAGCGTCCGCAACGTCTTGGTAGAGCGGTCGATCCGCAGCGTAACGTCTGACATTTTTTCTCCGCCTTCGCTTGCGCCGCCACAAAACAGATTCCGCAGCCGATTGACAAGGTCCTTGGCGCTCCATAGTATGGTATACCATAAGACGATACAGGGATGACGGCGCTGCACCGCGCCATCGCGGCCAAGGACTGCTGATGAAACCGGCCATTCGAAAGACCGTCACCTACATCGAGAACACGCTTATCGAGGGCGGCAAGGCCGCACCCAGGCCGTTGCGCCTGATTGGCGTGGCCGCTGTGCTGACGAACCCCTGGGCGGGCCGCGGTTTCACCGAAGACCTGTCGCCGGAGATCCGCGCCATCGCTCCCGTCCTCGGCGAACTGCTGACGCGCGAGATCATCGCCGTCGCCGGTTCGGGCGAGGCGATCGAAGGCTACGGCAAGGCCGCCATCTGCGGCACGGCGGGCGAGATTGAGCATGCGTCGGCGCTGATCCATACGCTGCATTTCGGCAATCACTATCGTCGAGCGGTGGGCGCCAAGACCTATCTCGCCTTCACCAATCTGCGCGGCGGGCCGAATACGCCGATCATGATCCCGCTGATGGACAAGAACGACGAGGGCCGCCGCTCGCACTATCTGACCGTGCATTTCCAGATCGGCGACGCCCCCGCCCCCGACGAACTGGTGGTGGCGCTTGGCGCTTCGATCGGCGGCCGCCCGCATCACCGTATCGGCGACCGCTATCAGGACCTCAAGGAGGTGGGAGACCTGCATGGCTGATGTCGCCGCCCCCGCATGGGTTCGCAACACGGCGCCGGACGGCACCGGCTTCATCCGCGCCGGCTCCGGCACGCCGGTTCTGCTCATTCACGGCGTCGGCATGAACGCAACGATCTGGCAGGATCAGATCGCGTCGATGCAAGACCGCCACGACCTCATCGCCATCGACATGCTCGGCCACGGCACCTCACCTTTGCCGCCGGAACATGCCGCCCTTTCGGATTTCGCCGATCAGGCGCTGCGTCTGCTTGACCATCTCGGTCTCGCCTCGGTGTCGATCGTCGGCCATTCGATGGGTGCGCTGGTCGCTCTGGAAATCGCCCTTCGCGCGCCTTCGCGCGTCCGCTCCATCGTCTGCCTCAACGCGGTGTTCCGCCGACCCGAGGCCCTGGCGCAGGCCGTGCGCCAGCGAGCGGCGGCGCTCGGCACGCGTGGCGATCCTTCCGCCATCGCGGCAACGCTTGCCCGCTGGTTCGGCGACCCGCTGCCAGAGAGCCTGGTGGGGGCGGCCGCCACCGCCCGCGCGGCTCTTGAAAGCGTCGACCCGGAGGGCTACGCGCGCACCTATTGCCTTTTTGCCCATGCCGATGCCCAGCATGCCGATGCCCTGGCCGGGCTGGCCGCACCAGCCCTGTTCATGACCGGGTCTGACGACGGCAATTCGACCCCTTCCATGTCGGCGGCGATGGCGAGGCTCGCGCCGCACGGTCAATGCCTGGTGCTCAGCGGAGAAAGGCACATGATGGCAATGGCTTCGCCCGAAAAAGTGACTCGACACATCAGCGCCTTTCTTGACGCCGAAGCCGCGACGCCGCAGGCCGATCCCGCCTTCGACAGCGGCGAATTCCGGCGCGCGCTCGGCTCCTTCCTGACCGGCGTCACCATCGTCACCACGGTCAGTGCGGAAGGCGAGCCGCGCGGCTTCACCGCCAACTCCTTCACCTCGGTCTCGCTCGATCCGCCGCTGGTGCTTGTCTGCATCGCCAAGAAGGCGCTGGGACACAGCGCCTTCTCGACGTCGAAGGGCTTTGCCATCAACATCCTGTCGGAGAGCCAGAAAGCCCAGTCCGGCATCTTTGCCTCCAAGGCCGCCGACAAGTTCGCGAGCGTGGCCTGGCAACCGGGACAGACCGGCAATCCCCTGATCGACGGTTCCGTCGCGGTGTTCGATTGCGCCATGCAGCAGTTGGTCGACGCCGGCGATCACTCGATCCTGATCGGCCGCGTGCGCGATTTCAGCCACAATGGAGCACAGCCGCTCGGCTATTGCCGGGGCACCTATGTGACGCCCGGCCTCAGCCAGGAGGCGCTGGCGGCCGCACCCCCGGACACGGAAGTCGGCGCCATTCTCGAGAATGACGGCCGCGTGCTGTTCTTCGAGACATCCGACGGCTTCCACGAATTGCCGGCCGGACGCGGACTGGGCACGCCGAAAGATCCGCGCAGCCTCAAGGGGCACCTTGCCGCCAAGACTATCGACGCGCAACTCGGCTTCCTGTTCGCCGTCTGGGACGACACAGCCGCTCCGTCGCGCACGCATGTCTATTATCGCGGAACGATCGACGGCCAGTGTTCCGATGATCGACGGATCCGGCTTGTCGACATCGAGCAGATAACCGATCTCAGGATCGCCGACCCTGCGGTGCGCTCGATGCTTGCCCGCTATGTTCGCGAACGCACGGAAGATGCATTCGGCGTCTATGTCGGCAACGAGGTCGAAGGCGAAGTCCGGCCGCTCGCCAAGCCAGTTCTTCTTTCCGGTCGCGGGTGACGCTGATGAAATTCTCGCTGTTCGTCCACATGGAGCGCTCGGATCTGGCCAAGCCGCATTCCGAGCTTGTCGGTGAGCTGGAAGAGCTGGTTGTGCAGGCCGAAGAGGCAGGCTTCGAGACCGCCTGGATCGGCGAGCATCACGGCATGGAATTCACCATCTCGCCGAACCCGTTCATCAACATCGCCTGGCTCGCCGCCAAGACCAGGCGCATCCGGCTGGGCACCGGAACCATCGTCGCGCCGTTCTGGCACCCGATCAAGCTTGCCGGCGAAGCGGCGATGGCCGACGTCATCTCCGGCGGCCGCCTCGACATCGGCATTGCGCGCGGCGCCTACGCTTACGAATACCAGCGGCTTTTTCCCGGCCTCGAGGCCTGGGGAGCCGGCCAGCGGATGCGTGAGATGGTGCCGGCGATCCGCGGCCTGTGGGATGGCGATTTCGAACTCTCCGGCGAGTTCTGGTCGTTCCCCTCGACCACGTCGTCGCCCAAGCCGCTGCAAAAGCCCTATCCGCCGATCTGGGTGGCAGCGCGTGATCCGAACTCGCACGACTTTGCCGTTGCCAGCAAATGCAATGTGCAGGTGACGCCGCTGGCCTCCGGCGACGGCGAAGTGGCCAGCCTGATGGAGCGCTTCAACACCGCCTGTGCTGCCCACCCCGACATAGCGCGGCCGGAAATCATGCTGCTGATGCACACCTTCGTTGCCGAGGACGCGGCCGATGCCGATCGCCTGGTGCAGGATTTGTCGCAATTCTACTGCCAGTTCGGCGCCTGGTTCCAGAACAAGAAGCCGGTGCGCCAGGGCATATTGGAGCCGCTGAGCGAGGCCGAGATCGCGGCCATGCCGCAATATGCGCCGGACAAGATCCGGCAGAACCTCGTCATCGGCGAAGCCGACGAGGTGATCGCCAGGCTGAAGGCCTATGAGGCGCTGGGCTACGACCAGTATTCGATCTGGATCGACAGCGGCCTGTCCCATGAGCGCAAGAAGAAATCGCTGCAGCTCTTCATCGACAGGGTGATGCCGGCTTTTGCCGAACCGAAAGCGGGATCGCGATGAGCACCGCTCAATTCAGGAACTATATCGACGGCAGCTTCGAGGATGCGGCAGCGACCTTCGACAGCATCGACCCGTCGACCGGCACGGCATGGGCCAGGATGCCTGCTGCGTCATCCGATGACGTCGATCGCGCCGTCGAAGCCGCCCACCTTGCGCTGCGCTCCGGCCCATGGGCAGCGATGACGGCAACGGCGCGCGGCAAGCTCCTGGTGCTGCTCGGTGATCTCGTCGTCGCCAATGCCGACCGGCTGGCGGAACTCGAGACGCGCGACACCGGCAAGATCATCCGCGAGACCCGCGCCCAGATCGCCTATGTCGGCGACTACTACCGCTACTATGGCGGGTTGGCCGACAAGAACGAAGGCGCGTTCGTCCCCATCGACAAGGCGGATATGGAAGTGACGATCAGGCCCGAGCCGATCGGCGTCGTCGCCGCGCTCGTGCCGTGGAATTCGCAGCTCTTCCTGTCCGCCGTCAAGCTCGGGCCGGCGCTGGCCGCCGGCTGCACCGTCGTCCTCAAGGCTTCGGAGGATGGCCCTGCCCCGCTGCTCGCCTTCGCCAAACTCGTCCATGAGGCCGGCTTTCCCGCCGGCAGCGTCAACATCCTGACCGGCTTCGGCCATGATTGCGGCCAGCGCCTGACCAGCCATCCGCTCGTCGCTCGTGTCGCCTTCACCGGCGGTCCGGCAACCGCCCGCCAGATCGTCAGGAACACGGCGGAAAATCTCGCCTACACGACGCTCGAACTGGGCGGCAAAAGCCCGGTCGTGGTGTTTGCCGACGCCGATCTCGACAGTGCCGCCAACGCCGTCGTCGCCGGCATCTTCGCCGCCACCGGCCAGAGCTGCGTCGCCGGCTCGCGCCTGCTGGTCGAGCGTTCGGTGAAGGACGAATTCCTCGCCCGGTTGAAGCGCAAGGCAGAAGCGATCCGGATCGGCGACCCGCAAGATCCCGCAACCGAAATGGGGCCGCTTGCCACCTCCCGGCAGCGCGACTGGATCGAGAAGATCGTGATGGCAAGCCTTGCCGCGGGCGGACGGCTGGTCACCGGCGGGGAGCGGCCCACCGGCCACGAAAGCGGCCTCTATTACGCACCGACGATCATCGATGCCAACGACAACACCGGCCTGCCCTGCGTGCGCGAAGAACTCTTCGGTCCGGTGCTCAGCGTGCTCGCCTTCGATACGGAAACCGAGGCGCTCGCGCTTGCCAACGACACGCCGTTCGGCCTGGCGTCCGGCGTGTTCACCACCAATCTCGCCAAGGCCCATCGCATGGCGCGCGGCATCCATGCCGGCGTGGTCTGGGTCAACACCTACCGGGCCGTCTCGCCGCTGGTTCCGTTTGGCGGCTATGGCCAGTCGGGCCTCGGCCGCGAAGGTGGCATGGACGCGATCCGCGACTACACGCGTTCGAAATCGGTGTGGATACGCACCTCGGACGACCCGATTCCCGATCCTTTCGTCATGCGGTAGCCGCCGCAGGCCGGGGAAACGCGATCAAGGCGAAAACGCCGGTCGCAAACAGAAAACAACGAAAACAAACAGAGGAGAACGACATGAAACTGATCACCACCGGCGTCCTTGCCCGCCTTCTTGCAACAACACTTCTCGCAACGACACTTCTGGCAACGACGGCCGCAAGGGCCGAGGACATGGTGTTCACCTCCTGGGGCGGGACGACCCAGGAAGCGCAGACCAAATCCTGGGCCGAACCGTTCACGGCCGCATCCGGCATCAAGGTCATGCAGGACGGCCCGACCGACTACGGCAAGCTGAAGGCGATGGTCGACGCGGGCAGCGTCAACTGGGATGTCGTCGACGTCGAGATGGATTTCGCCATCAAGGCGGCCAAGGATGGCCTACTCGAGCCGATCGACTTCGCCGCAGTGCCGAAGGCCGATCTCGACCCGCGCTTCACCACCGATCACGCCGTCGGCAGCTTCTACTATTCGTTCGTGCTCGCCTGGAACAAGGGCGCCGTTTCGGGCGACCCGGCCGGCTGGGCCGACATGTTCGACACGAAGAAATTCCCGGGCAAGCGGACCTTCTACAAATGGTCGGCGCCCGGCGTCATCGAGATCGCGCTGCTGGCCGACGGCGTGCCGGCCGACAAGCTCTATCCGCTCGATCTCGACCGCGCCTTCAAGAAGCTCGACACCATCAAGTCCGACATCGTCTGGTGGGGCGGCGGCGCGGAGTCGCAGCAATTGATCGCGTCCGGCGAAGCGACGTTCGGCCAGCTGTGGAACGGCCGCGTCTTCGCGCTGGAGAAGGACGGCGCCGATGTCGGCGTCTCCTGGAACCAGAACCTGACGGCGGCCGACGTGCTGGTGGTGCCGAAGGGCGCCAAGAACAAGGACGCCGCGATGAAGTTCCTCGCCGCGGCGAGCAGCCCGGCCGGCCAGGCGAAGTTTGCCGAAGCCAGCGGCTATGCGCCTGTTAACACCAAAGCCAAGGCCGAGATGCCGGCCGATGCGGTGAAGGCGCTGCCGGACGCCCATATCGACGGGCAGATCAACCTCGACATGAACTATTGGGCGGAGCACCGCGACGAGATCGCCACGCGCTGGTATGCCTGGCAGGCGAAATAAGCCTGTCCCTTGAACAGCAAGGGACGAGACGGCCACACCGTCTCGTCCCTTAGCCGGATCGCTGCCATGTCGGTCGAAACACGCCAGAGCCTACCAACATTCCGCATGCCGGCAGGCCTCAACGGCCTGCTGCCGGCGCTGGTCCTGATCGTGCTGTTCTTCGTCGTGCCGGTTCTGGCCCTGCTCTTGCGCAGTGTCACCGAGCCCGAACCCGGCCTGCAGAACTACGCGACGCTGCTGGGTGACGGCACCTATGCGCGGGTGTTCTTCAACACCTTCCTGGTCGCGTCGGTGGTCACTATCGTCACGGTCCTCGTCGCCTTTCCGGTCGCCTGGATGCTGGCGATCATGCCCTCCGCACTCGCCTCGATGGTCTTCGGCGTCATCATCCTGTCGATGTGGACGAACCTGCTGACCCGCACCTATGCATGGATGGTGCTGCTGCAGCGCACCGGCGTCATCAACCGGACGCTGATGGCCGCTGGAATCATCGACCAGCCGCTGCCGCTCATCAACAATCTCACCGGCGTCACCATCGGCATGGTCTACATCATGCTGCCCTTCATGATCCTGCCATTGGTCGGTACGTTGCGGGCGATCGACCCGATGACGCTGCGTGCCGCGGCACTGTGTGGCGCCAGCCCCTTCCAGGCATTCCGCCGCATCCTGCTGCCGCTGTCGCTGCCCGGTGTCGCCGCCGGCGGCCTGATGGTCTTCGTCATGTCGCTCGGCTACTTCGTCACCCCGGCACTGCTCGGCGGCACCTCGAACATGATGCTGGCCGAAATGATCGCGCAGATGATCCAGTCGCTGCTCAACTGGGGGCTGGGCAGCGCCGCAGCCTTCATCCTGCTTGTCGTCACCATGGCGCTCTACGCGCTGCAGCTGCGCCTTGTCGGGGCCAGGCGCATCAGCGGAGGCGCCTGAGATGCTGCTCGACTATGACCGTATGGGCTGGCTGAAAATTGCCCTGCTCGGCTTCACCGCTCTGGTTGCCGGCTTTCTCCTGCTGCCTGTCGTCTTCATCGTCCTGCTCTCCTTCGGCTCGTCGCGTTGGCTGGCCTTTCCGCCGCCCGGCGGGACGCTGAAATGGTACCACGAGCTGTTTGCCGATCCGGCCTGGCTCGACGCTGCGCTGACCAGCGCCAGGATCGCCACCATGACGGCGATCCTGTCCGTGGTGATCGGCCTTCTCGCTTCCTTCGCTTTGGTTCGCGGACAGTTTGCCGGGCGTGAGATCCTGCGCGGCCTGCTGCTGACGCCGATGGTGCTGCCCGTCGTCGTCTTCGCCATCGCCATCTACGCCTTCTTCCTGCGCCTCGGCCTCGGCGGCACCACGATCGGCTTCGTCATCGCCCACACCGTGCTGGCCCTGCCCTTCGCCATCATCCCGATCGCCACCGCACTGGAAGGCTTCGACAAGTCGATCGAGGACGCGGCCATCGTCTGCGGCGCAAGCCCGCTCGAGGCCAGGCTCAGGATCACCTTGCCATCGATCCGCATCGGCATCTTTTCCGCCGCGATCTTTTCCTTCCTCGCCTCCTGGGACGAAGTCGTGGTGGCGATCTTCATGGCGAGCCCCAGCCTGCAAACCCTGCCCGTCAAGATATGGGGCAGTCTGCGCTCGGATCTGAGCCCGGTGATCGCCGCCGCCTCCAGCCTGCTGGTCGGGCTGACGCTGGCCCTGATGGTGGTGACGGCACTGCTGCAGCGAAAGGTCAAGACATGACCCAGCCCTTCCTCTCCATCCGCAATCTGCGCAAGGCGTTCGGCGCCATCACCGCCGTGCACGACGTCACCCTCGATATACCCAAAGGCGAGTTCCTGACCTTCCTCGGGCCTTCAGGCTCGGGAAAGTCGACGACGCTCTACGCCATCGCCGGCTTCCAGGATCCGAGTTCCGGCGATGTCGAGCTGGAAGGAAGATCGCTGCTTGCCGTGCCTTCGCACAGGCGCAACATCGGCATGGTGTTCCAGCGCTACACGCTGTTTCCGCATCTGACGGTGGCCGAGAACGTCGCCTTTCCGCTGCGGGTTCGCCGCCGGCCGGAGGCCGAGGTGAAGAAGAAGGTCGCCGACATGCTGGCCCTGGTGCGGCTCGAAAGCTTCGCCCAGCGCTTGCCGGGCGCCCTGTCGGGTGGCCAGCAGCAGCGCGTCGCGCTCGCCCGTGCGCTGGCCTACGATCCGCCTATCCTGTTGATGGACGAACCCTTGTCGGCGCTCGACAAGAAATTGCGCGAAGAGATCCAGGGCGAGATCCGCCGCATCCATCGCGAGACCGGCGTCACCATCCTCTACGTCACCCACGACCAGGAAGAGGCGCTGCATCTGTCGGACCGGATCGCACTGTTCCGGGACGGCCGCATCGAGCAGACCGGCAGCGGCGAGGACCTGTATCTGCGGCCAGCCACCGATTTCGTCGCCGGCTTCATCGGCAATTCGAATTTCCTCGCCGCAGAACATCTTGACACCAAGGATGGCACGGCAACAATCCGGCTGGCCGACGGTTCGGTCGTCTCCGGCGTCAGGGCCAACGGCACGTTCGGCAAAGGCCAGAAGACCAGGCTGATGATCAGGCCGGAAGCGTTTGGCATGGAGAGGCGCCCGGCGAGCGCGGAACTCAACGTCGAGATCGTCGATGTCGCCTTCTACGGCGAGCGCCGGCGCATCGTCGCGCGCACCGCCGGCGGCGAGGGGGTCGACATCAGGCCGACCTCCGCCGCCATGCAGTCGCAGGACCTGACGCCCTGCAGCCGGCAGGTCTTTTTCGATCCGACAGCGGCGTTCCTGTTTCCTGCCTGACATGCCGGTTGATTGTCTGGAGTCGACCAGAGCGGCAAATACAGTGGCCCTATGCGCATCGCGGCACAGCAAGGCAGCCCGCAATCTTGATCGCGCGGCAAATGATTCCGGTCATGGAATCCCACTTTGGCCGAAACGAGCAAAATCCGAAAAAGTTTCAAGCTTTTTTCGACTATATTTTACCCGGGATTGGCCTGCTTCCTGGAACTTTCATCCAAACCTGTCGTTTTTCCAGACGATCGTTGCTCGACGATCTCAAAGCAACAGGAGGATTGTACCATGAACATCAAGATGATCTGCTTGGGCGCCATGGCGCTTTCGATGGTCGGCGGCGCGGCGTTTGCCAAAACGTCGGCTCTCGACGATCCGGCCAAGATGCAGCCCTTCTACACCGACTCCAGCATGAAGACGATGGTCAGCAACGACGACTTCGTGAAGGCTTGGAAGGCCCTAACGCCGGACGACCAGACCGCGATGATGAAGGCCTGCGAGGACGAGTCGAAGGACGCCACTGCGGCCAACAGCCATCCGGAATTCTGCAGCAGCGTGAAAGCGAACGGCGGCAGCAAGTAGCAATCCACTGAACCGACGAGAAAAACAGCCCCTTTGCGGGGCTGTTTTGCGTCCGGGCTTCGAAACGGGCAAGCCCGCAGCCTGTCGGCTTCAAACCCTGATCGTCGAGCGGGACCTGTCAGTCCGTCACTGAGACCGCGCTCGCCACGACATTTGAGAGCTTCTGGCGCTTTACCAGCACAGGCTTTTCGTAGGTCTTTTTCACGGGATATCCTCTGCTCCCAAGCGAGCGCTTTAAAGGGCGCCCGTGGCACGATGTTGTCAAGCCAAAGCTAAAAACACCGGGATGGCACACAGAAAGCAGCCAAAGATCGAAGGGGGTTTGTTATCTCCCGGAACTGGGTGGACCCGCTGTCACGGTGGACAGCTTCCCGCGCTTGTCGAGCGTCGGCTTCTCATAAATCTTCTTCATCGATGTCCCCATGGCCCGAATGACAACGCCAAGAGGCATCAGCCGTGCCCGCCCTGTCAAGCTGCGGCCAAGAACGTTTTGGTGAGCGTCGCCAGACCTGGACCGTCTCCCACTCCCTGCATCGTCGTCCCATTCTGGTCATGTTGCACTGCGATAGATTTGTTGCGTTGCGATATCAGCCTGCCCCGCCG
>NZ_RZQG01001179.1:0-1579 GCF_003998635.1 Mesorhizobium sp. M7D.F.Ca.US.004.03.1.1 | reverse complement strand
AGCGAGGAATAGCCGGTGCCGAAATCGTCCATTGCTATAGAGATGCCGAGGTCGCGCAGGCCGTGCAGCGTGTTTAGCGTGTTTTCGTTGTTCGCCAGCAGCACCGACTCGGTGATCTCCAGCTCGAGCCGCGACGGCAGCAGCTCCGACGCCGCGAGCGCCGCGGCAACCTGAAGCGACAGCCCCTGCTGTTTGAACTGGGCCGGCGAGAGATTGACCGCGACCTTGACGGGCAGGGGCCATTTCGCGGCGTCGGTACAGGCACGCCGCAGGATCCACTCGCCAAGCGCGTCGATGACGCCCGTCTCCTCGGCCAGTTGGATGAACTCCGACGGCGGCAGCAGGCCGAGGCGCGGATGGTTCCATCGCACCAGCGCTTCGAAGCCGGTGAGTTGCGAGGTCTTTGCGTCGTGCAGCGGTTGATAGTGCAGGACGAACTGTTCTTTTTTCACGCCGAGTGCCAGCTCGGATTCGAGTTGGCGCCGCTCCTGCAGTCTCGCGTCCATTCCTGGCTCGAACGACCTGCAGGTCCCGCGGCCTTCCATCTTGGCCTTGTACAAGGCAAGGTCGGCATTGCGAATAAGGGTTTCAGAATTTTGCCCGTCGTCGGGGAAGACGGCGATGCCGATGCTGCCGCCGATGTTGATCTTGTGGCCATGGATGGAGAATTCGTCGGACAGGGCATGAATGACGCGGCTTGCCAGCACGCCGGCCTCGTCGTTACCGTCGAGCAGGAGCTGAAGGATGACGAACTCGTCCCCACCAATTCTCGCCACCATGGCGGTTTCGCCGGCATGGTGTTTCAACCGCTTCGCCACCGCACCGAGCAGCTCGTCGCCGACCGGATGGCCGAGCGTGTCATTGACCGGCTTGAAACGGTCGAGGTCGACGCAGTGGACGGCCAGCTTCTCGCCGTCCCTGAGGCTTCTCAATGCCTCGTCCATCGTTTCAGCCAGCAGGCCTCGGTTGGGCAGGCCGGTGAGAATGTCATGCGTGGCCAGGTGCTGGATCTCGGCGGTGCGTTCCTCGACCCGCCGCTCCAGGGTCTCGGCTGCCTCGACCTGCATCGTCATCGTCCGCCCGATCGCATACCAGCAGGCCAGCGCCAGCAGCGTGACCACCGCGACCGCCGCATAACCGGCCAGTTCGAATTCATGCACGGACTGGACGTCCAGGTTACTGTCGAACCGGCTGTTGGGGAAACCGGCCCAGAGACGCCATGCACTCCTGGGATCGTTGAGCGAGAGCGGGATGACTTCGGAATAGATCAGATTGGGGTCGGCCGCCGTGAAGGCACGGGAATCCGCCGCGAGCGCCGTCGACATCTTGTGCTGGTCGGATTCAAAGCCGTAGCCTGAATTGACGATGACATAGTCGCTGCTCGGCAACAGTTTGCGCAGCGCCGAGGTAAGCATGATCGCCGAGACAGAGCCGCGCAGGTTGCCATCCCCGCCGAAGACCGGGACCGAAAGGATGAAGCCGGAGCGGTCCGCGTCATTGCCGGTGTGGATGAAATCGGTGTTGTCGCAGGTGATGAGCTCCTTCGTGCCGATAATCGGCACGTTGAGCCCGTCGATGG
>NZ_RZQG01001178.1:0-1580 GCF_003998635.1 Mesorhizobium sp. M7D.F.Ca.US.004.03.1.1 | reverse complement strand
ATCGTCACCCAGGATGAGGTGCGCGCCTTCCAGGAAATCTTCGACGTGCCGCCCAAGGAGACACGCAATGTGGCGCGGCTGTTCGATCTCGCCCAGCGCGACGTGGCCGGTTTCGAGACCTATGCCGAGCGGATGGCGCAGATGTGCGGTTCCGGGCATTCCAACTGCGTGATGCTGGAAGACATACTCGACGGCCTGTTCCACATCGCCAAGGCCGACGGGTTGGTGCATGAGCACGAAGGGCTCTTCCTGCACCGCATCGCCGAGATTTTCCGCATCGACGAGGCCCATTACGAGAGCATCATGGCGCGGCACGTCAATCTCGGCGCCGGGGATCCCTATGTCGTGCTGGGCATCGAGCGCGGCAAGCCGTTCGAAGAGGTCAAGAAGCGCTATCGCAAGCTGGTTTCCGACAATCATCCGGATCGGCTGATCGCGCGCGGCCTGCCGCAGGAATTCATCAAGATCGCGACGACCAGGGTGGCGGCGATCAATGCCGCCTATGAGATGATCGAGCGGGGCCTGCGCCACGCATGAGCGGCTTCCTGCCCGACGAGCCACGTGTCGAGGTCAGGGTATCGCCGAATTTTGGTCCGCGGCGCGACACACTCAAGCCTGATATGATCGTGCTGCACTACACCGGCATGGCGACCGGCGCCGGAGCCGAAGCGTGGCTGTGCGATCCGGCGAGCGAGGTCTCGTCGCATTATCTCGTCCATGAGAACGGCCACATCGTGCAGATGGTCAGGGAAAGCGACCGCGCCTGGCACGCCGGCAAGAGTTCGTGGTTCGGACGCGCCGACATCAATTCCTGTTCGGTCGGCATCGAGATCGTCAATCCGGGACATTCGCTGGGCTATCCCGGATTCCCCAGGCGGCAGATCGATGCGGTGATCGGGCTGTGCAGGGGGATCGCCGGGCGGCATTCGATAGCCGCCGAGCGGGTGCTGGCGCACTCCGACGTGGCGCCGGGGCGCAAGGTCGATCCGGGCGAGAAGTTTCCGTGGCGGACGCTGTTCGATGCCGGTGTCGGCCATCTCGTGGCTGCCGCACCCGTAAGACAGGGGGCCACGCTGACGGCCGGTGACACCGGCGGCGATGTCGAGGCGTTGCAGTCGATGCTGGCGCTCTACGGCTATGGCGTCGAGATATCGGGCATTTTCGACCGGCAGACGGAGATCGTCGTCGAGGCCTTTCAGCGGCATTTCCGGCCGCGCAGGGTGGATGGTGTTGCCGACGGCTCCACGCTGCGGACGCTGCAAAGGCTGCTTGCTTCCATAAGATCCTGACCTCCGGGAGGCCTCTCCCAAGCAATCCTTTCCAATCCTTAAATTACAAGCTGTCACTCAAAGTGACTTGCCTGGCCTTGTTTGGCACCAATTCGAACGTCAAACGGCTGACGTGCAGATGTCGAACCCCCAGCCCCCGGGTTGTTCCGATATTGATTAGGCGTTGCTGCGTGAACATCTTCGCGCAGCCCAGACAGAACAGGATCACATGCAGAAATTGACCGTTTTAACGGCAGCTCTTGCTGCCGTTAAAACGGTCAATTTCTGCATGTGATCCTGTTCTGTCTGGGC
>NZ_RZQG01001177.1:0-1583 GCF_003998635.1 Mesorhizobium sp. M7D.F.Ca.US.004.03.1.1 | reverse complement strand
TTTGCCGCGCGCGTCGTGCCGTCGACACCCTGCATGCGCAGGCCGAAGCCGACATTGCTGCCGACGCTCATATGTGGAAACAGCGCATAGTCCTGGAACACCGTCGTCGTCGGCCGCTTGGCCGGCGGCACCGCGGTGCAGTCCTCGCCACGGATGAACACCTTGCCTTCGCTGGGGGTGACGAAGCCGCCGAGAATGGACAAGAGCGTCGTCTTGCCGGAGCCCGAGGGCCCGAGCAGGATCGTGTAGCTGCCGGGCTCGATCTTCAGCGAGACATCCTTCAGCACGGTGTGCTGGCCGAAGCGATGCGAGACACTGCTGATGTCGACAAGGGGCGCGCTCATGCCGGCTTTCTCCGAAGCAATGTCAGTTCAAAAAACACCACCAGGACGATGGAGACGGCGAAGACCAGCGAGCCGACCGCATTGGTCTTGGGGTTGAGGCCGGAACGCAGCAGGTTCCAGATTTCGACGGGCAACGTGGTGTCGAAGCGGGTGAGCAGGAAGGAGATCACGAACTCGTCCCAGGAGAAGGTCATCGACAGGAAGAAACCGGCGAAGATAGCCGGCGCCATGACCGGCACGGTGATCAGCAGCAGCACCTTCCATTCCGGCGCGCCGAGGTCGCGCGCGGCGCGTTCGATGTTGATCTGGTGGTCGCCCATCTGGCTGTAGATGATGGCGAAGCACAGCGGCAGGTTGATCACGACATGGCCGATGCCGGCGGCCAGCAGCGATTTCGGCACGCCGGCCCAGTTGAACAGCACCAGAAGCCCCATGCCGATGATGAGATAGCTGACCGTCAGCGGTAGCGTGATCAGGCCGCGCAGCAGTCCGGAGCCGGGCAGGACAAAACGCGCAAAACCCCAGGCGGAAAGGAAGCCGAGCGTGACGGCGGCGACCGACGAGATGGACGCCACCAGCAGCGAATTGACCAGCGCCGAGGTCAGCCTGACATCGGAGAGCACCGCTTCGTACCAGCGCAGCGATGGCCCGGTGAAGGGCGGGATCGGAAACGACGTCGCCTGCAGCGAAAACAGCACCAGCACGATAACCGGCAGGAAGATGAAGCCGTAGACGGCGATCGCGTAGAGCCAGGAGGCGATGCGGACGAGCTGGCGCATCTCAGGCCCGCTCGATCTTCAGCCAGCGGGCGCAGGCGAGGTAGGCAATGGTGACCACCGCCATCAGGATGATCGACAGCGCCGAGGCCAGCGGAAAGTCGCCGCGCCGGCCGATCTGCATCATCACCAGCTGCGGCATCAGCAGCTCGTTGTTGCCGCCCAGGATCTGCGGCGTGATGTAGTCGCCGATGCACAGCACGAAGGTGAGGAAGGCGCCGACCATGATGCCGGGCAAGGTCAGCGGCAGCACGACATGCAGGAAGGTGCGCACCGGCCCGGCGCCGAGATCGGCCGCCGCTTTGCGGTAGCTCGGGCTCAACTGCTTGAGGTTGGCAAAAATCGTCAGCGTCAACAGCATGACGAAGAAATGCACGAAGCCGGTGACGGTGGCGAAACGGGTGTTGGCGAGTTGCACCGGTTCGGCAAACAGGCCGGAGCCGGTCAGCGCACGGTTGACGAC
>NZ_RZQG01001176.1:0-1583 GCF_003998635.1 Mesorhizobium sp. M7D.F.Ca.US.004.03.1.1 | reverse complement strand
CCCTGATAACGCCGAGATCATGTGAAATGAAGAGATAGGCGATCCGTTCCTGGCGTTGCAGGTCAAGCAAAAGGTCGAGGATCTGTCCGCGCACGGAAACGTCGAGCGCCGACACCGCCTCGTCGAGCACGATCAGCGCCGGCTTCGTCGCGACGGCGCGGGCAATGGCGACGCGCTGTCGCTGGCCACCGGAGATTTCGTGAATGGCGCGCGGGGCGAGATCAGCCGTCAGCCCGACCCGCTCCAGCAAGCCGGCGATGCGGCGCGGGCGCTCGGTGCGGGAGGCGATGCCATGAATGCGCAAGGGATCGTCGAGCACGCGCGCCACCGTGGCGCGCGGGTTGAAGGCGGCCAACGGGTCCTGGAACACCATCTGTAGGCTTGCGCGTCGCGCTCGCAGTGCTGCGCTGCGCAAGGCCAGGAAATCGTCGCCTTCGAAGTCGATGCGTCCGGCGTCCGGCTCGATCAATCGCAGCACCAGCCGCGCGATCGTCGACTTGCCGCTACCGGAGGGCCCGGCCAGCGCCAGCGTTTCGCCGGGGTCGATGTGAAAAGAGACATCGTCGACGGCTGCGATGGTCTTGTCGCCTCGACGGTAGCGTTTGGTGAGATTGGACACCGCCAGCAGGCTCATGCGTGGAGCCCGGCTTGGTTCAGCAATGGCTCGGCGTCGAGGCCGATATGGGCGTCGAGCAATGCGCGCGTATAGGGCTGGGTTGGGGCGCCGACAATCTGCGCAGCCGTCCCAAGCTCGACCAGTTGGCCATGACGGAAAACGGCAATGCGCTCGGCAAGCTCGGCCGCCAGCGCAATGTCATGGCTGATGAACAGCAGCGTCATGCCGTCCTCGGTCACCAATCGTCGGATCAAGGCAACGATCTCAGCCTGCACGATGGTGTCGAGCGCGCTGGTTGCCTCGTCGGCGATCAGCAATTTCGGACCGGCCGCAATGGCTGCGGCGATCGCCACACGCTGCTTCTGGCCGCCGGAGAGCTGGTGCGGGAAGGCGCGCAAGGCTGAGTCCGGGTCCGGCAGGCGGACCCGCTCAAGCAGGTGTTTTGCCTTCGCATACGCCTGTGGCCATGTGAGGCCGAGATGGGTGCGTGCGACCTCTGCGATTTGTTTGCCGGTCGTCATGACAGGATCGAGGCTGGCGGAAGGGTCCTGAAAGACGAAGCCGATGTCGCTGCCGCCGAGAGGCATGCGGCCAAGGTTGGGCCATTCGATTCTTCCGCTGACCGTCGAAGAAGCCGGCAACAGCCCAGCAATGGCCAGTGCCAACGTGCTCTTGCCGGAACCACTTTCGCCGATGATGGCGAGGCGTTCGCCATTGGCGATGTCGAGGCTGATACCCTTCAGCGCCGTCACCTTGCTGCCGTCGCGGCGGTAGGTCACCGTCAGGTCGCGGATCGTAGCCAAGGCGGTCACGACAGGCCTCTCCTGACCGCTGTCGTCTCGACGATGCCTTCACCGGCGAGATAGACGCCGAGTACCGTCAGCACCAGCGCTATACCCGGGACGATCGACAGGAAGGGTGCGGTGCGCAAAACAGTGCGGCCTTCGGCGATCATGCCGCCCCAGGT
>NZ_RZQG01001175.1:0-1584 GCF_003998635.1 Mesorhizobium sp. M7D.F.Ca.US.004.03.1.1 | reverse complement strand
CTATGAAGCGATCCGCCCGCCTTTCGCCGAGACCGGCACGCCACGCCTGCCGCTCGGCCTCAATCTCGGTGCACAATTCTTCTGGCAGCAGAAAAGCTTCGCGGCGGAGTTCGCCAGGGCTGCAGCGATGCTGATGTACCCGCAATACTGGGCCTTGCGACTGACCGGCATCGCCGCTAACGAGGTGACTTCGCTCGGCTGCCACACCGATCTGTGGAACCCGTGGACGGCGGATTTTTCATCATTGATCGACAGCCTGGAATGGCGCGGGCTGATGGCGCCGGTGCGGACGGCGAGGGATCGCCTCGGCCCGATCCTGCCTATCGTTGCGGTGCGAACCGGACTCGATCCGCAAACGCCGGTCTTCTGCGGCCTGCATGATTCCAACGCCTCGCTGCTGCCGCATCTGCTCTCCGACAAACCGCCTTTCTCCGTCGTCTCGACCGGCACCTGGGTGGTGTCGATGGCGGTCGGCGGCAAACAGATTGCGCTGGATGCCGCGCGCGACACTCTGGTCAATGTCAACGCACTCGGCGATCCCGTTCCCTCGGCGCGCTTCATGGGTGGCCGCGAGTTTTCCGTGCTGACGAAGTATCTACCGGAGCAGTGGACCGAAGCCGATGTCGGCGCCGTGCTGGCGCGAAAGGTGCTGCTGCTGCCGTCGACCCAGCAAGGGTCGGGACCGTTCCCGCATCAGACTGCGATATGGCTCAACGCCGACGGCATGAACAATGGCCAGCGCTTTGCTGCCATCTCGTTCTATCTGGCGTTGATGACGGCGACCTGCCTCGACCTGATCGGCGCCGACGGCCCGACCACAGTCGAAGGGCCCTTTGCCCGCAACCGGCTCTTTGTCGGCATGCTGGCAGCCGGCACGGCACGTGCCGTTGTTGCGTCCGAGGCTGCCACCGGCACCAGCATCGGCGCCGCATTGCTGGCAACCGATCAACGGATGGCGCAGGGCAAGGGCGAAAGAATGGAGCCGCCGACCGACCCGGTCTGGGCCGACTACGTCAGTGCCTGGCGCGCGGCAGTCGAAGTGCAGGGATAGGGTCTGTCTGTTTGGGCATGGTCTCTGGACAAACGATTTCCGTTTGTCCGAGAAAACCGGAACCCACTTTTCGGGACCATGCTCAGCTACAAGATCCGCTTGCCGAAAACCGACATGACGAAGTTGATCACGTCGGTGCCGATCCGGGGCTCCAGATCCGCGGTCAGCCCCGAAACATCCATCGACAGCAGACCGCCGGAGAGCGCGATCGCCTCCATCGCCTGATGCGTCTCGCGCACGGTCAGCCCGCCGGAGCCCGCAGCCCAGCCCGCGAATTCGGTTGCGGTAGGCGAGTAGCTGACATGGAAGCCTTGCGTGCCGGATGTGGCGATGCGTATCGCCTCATGCATCAGGTCGCGCATGCCCATGGCATCGATATCGGTCATGGTGAAGGCCGACACGCGTGAATCCTTCAGCACCCGTGCTTCGGCCGGGTCGGCATGGCGCAAGCCGACAATGACGACATTCTCCGGCGACAGCTGCGGCTGCAGCGCACCCGCCTTGTGGTCGAGGCCGAGGGTACGCGCCAAGAC
>NZ_RZQG01001174.1:0-1585 GCF_003998635.1 Mesorhizobium sp. M7D.F.Ca.US.004.03.1.1 | reverse complement strand
CTTCTCGACCGCACCAAAATTCTCTTGACAGATTGCTTCTGGCGAGCCGGGGCGGCAAGCGACGCCAACATGGCCCATGCGGCGGCCCTTTGGCGCCGAAAGCCCGGCGATGTGGGCGACTGGCCTTGGACGATGACTCGAGATCACGCAGGTCGCTCGGCAAAACCGGGTCTATCCCGTCCACCCAAGGCCAGCCGAGATACAATTGATCGATACAAGCAGAGCGTCGGTAGCCCGCTTTTGATCCGCCGTGCCGGTATTTGCGCGAACTTCACGCAGCAGATCGACCTGCAGCCGGTGAATGTCATCCATCTGCCGCCGCAGATTGTCGAAACGCCGCTTGAACATCGGAAAGCGCGCGGAAAGATCGCCTCCCGTGAGGTCACCGATCAGGTGTCGCGTCAGCTCGTATTCGGCGGCGATGCGAGCGTAGATTCGTTCGGCCGCATCGCTGTCGGACACCAGGCCTGCGTAGAGCCGCGCGATGTCCATGTCGGACTGGTAGAGCGTCTTCTCGGCCTCGTCGATGATCAGGCGGAAGAAGCGCGAGTGCTCGAACATGCGGGCCAGAAGTTCGCGTCCGACCTCGCCGCGCACCGTGACGAACGAGCTGAGCGCGCTGCCGATGCCATACCAGCCGGTCAACAGGTGACGGTTCTGGCTCCAGGCGAACACCCATGGGATGGCGCGCAGGTCGGCAATGCCGCTGGCGCCGAAACGGCGATCCGGCCGTGAGCCCATTTTCAGCAGCGCCAGTTCCGCGACCGGGCTCGCCTGATTGAAATAATCGAGGAAGCCGGGCTCAGCCATCAACCTGGCATAGGACGCCTGCGACATGCCTGCCAGCGCTTCCAGCGCTTCGTCGAACTCCGGCGTTTCCTTGGGCTCGACATCACCGGGCGATCCGACACTGTGGGCCAGCACGCCGGCGGCGAGAACCTCGAGCTGGTTGAGGCCGGTGCCGCGATTGGCGAATTTCGAGGAGACGACCTCGCCCTGTTCCGTCACCCGCATGGCTCCGGCGACTGTACCTGCCGGCTGCGCCGCGATCGCCCGGCCGGTCGGCGCGCCGCCACGGCTGACGGAGCCGCCACGGCCGTGAAAGAAACTGATCCTGACCTTGTGCTTGCGCCCGACGGCAGCGACGCGCTTTTGCGCTTTTGCCAGTTCCCAGTTGGAAGCCAGGAAACCACCGTCTTTGTTGGAATCCGAATAACCAAGCATGATTTCCTGGCGCGCGCGGAAGTCTCGCACCGTTCGCCTCACCAGCGAAATGCCGAGCAATTCGTTCAGGATGCCGGGGGCGGCTTGCAGGTCGGTGATGGTCTCGAACAATGGCACGATCCGCAGCTTGATTGTGCCGCCGCCAATGGGCGCGGTTGAAAGTCCGCAATATTGCGCCAGCAGATAGACGGCGAGCAGATCGTCAGCCGAGCGGGTCATGCTGAGAATGAAGGAGCCGACAGCGTCGGCATCAGAGCTGGAGATGTGCTTGGCGATGACGGAGAATGTCGAAAGCAGTTCACCTGCTTCAGGCGAGAGCCGGCCTGCGTCGATCTCCAGCTGCTCGCCCTGGCTGAGGCTT
>NZ_RZQG01001173.1:0-1587 GCF_003998635.1 Mesorhizobium sp. M7D.F.Ca.US.004.03.1.1 | reverse complement strand
CGCCGAGGCCACCTTCGAGAAGGTCGGTTTGCTGATGGGTGGCGCTGAACCCGGTCACGCCGAACACACGCTGGAGACGGCATGATGCGCCTCGAACTCGTCAAACGCCCGCAGCGCTCCGCGCTGTTTTCGGCCCTGTCGCCGTTCATCGCCTTCGCGCTGACGATCATCGCCGGTGCCATCATGTTCGCGTTGCTCGGCGTCAATCCGCTGACCGCGTTCAATATCTATTTCATCGAGCCGATCAGCCAGGTCTGGCAGTTGCATGAACTGGCGATCAAGGCAGCGCCGCTCATTCTGATCGCCGTTGGCCTGTCGGTCTGCTACAAGGCCAACATCTGGAACATCGGCGCCGAAGGTCAGTTCATCCTGGGCGGCATTGTCGGCTCGATCATTCCGGTGCTGTTTCCGCAGTTCGAAGGCCCGCTGGTGCTGCCGCTGATGCTTTTGCTCGGCATGGTCGGCGGCGCCGCCTATGCGGCAATCCCGGCCTTGCTCAAGACGCGCTTCGGCACCAACGAGATCCTGACCAGCTTGATGCTGGTCTATGTCGCTCAATTGTTCCTCGACTGGCTGGTGCGCGGCCCATGGCGCGATCCGCAGGGCCATGGCTTCCCACAGACGATCCAGTTCGGCGACTCGGCCGTGTTGCCGGAACTTATGCCGGATGCCGGGCGGGCGAACTGGGGATTTGTCTTCGCGCTGGTCGCCGCAGTGCTGGTCTGGATCCTGATGAGCCGCATGCTGAAAGGTTTTGAGGTGCGCGTACTGGGCTCAAGCCCGCGGGCAGGGCGCTTCGCCGGCTTCGGCCTCAACCGGATGGTGTTCTTCGCCTTCCTGCTGTCGGGTGCGCTCGCCGGCCTGGCCGGCATCTCGGAAGTCTCCGGCGCCATCGGCCAGTTGCAGCCCGTCATCTCGCCCGGCTACGGTTTCACCGCCATCATCGTGGCCTTCCTTGGCCGCCTCAACCCGCTCGGCATCGTCGCCGCCGGTCTGGTGCTGGCGCTGACCTATCTCGGCGGCGAAGCGGTGCAGAGCGCGCTCGGCATTTCCGACAAGGTGGCGCGGGTGTTCCAGGGCATGCTTTTGTTCTTCGTGCTCGGCTGCGACACGCTCATCCACTACCGCATTCGCCTGATCGGCCTGGCGCTGACCAAACCGCAGGATGCCGCGAAACTCGAAGCCGCGCCAAAGTTGAAGGAAGCCCGTTGATGGACATCACCGTAAACATCCTTCTGACCATCGCCACGGCGGCAACGCCGCTGCTGATCGCGGCGATCGGCGAACTGGTCGTCGAGCGCTCCGGCGTGCTCAATCTCGGCGTCGAAGGCATGATGATCATGGGCGCCGTAGGCGGCTTCGGCGCCAGCTATCTCACGGGCTCGCCCTGGATCGGCCTCCTGGCGGCCATCGCCATGGGCGCGGTGTTCTCGCTGCTGTTTGCCGTCATGACGCTGTCGCTGGCCACCAACCAGGTCGCGACCGGGCTGTCGCTGACGCTGCTCGGTCTCGGCCTATCCGGCATGATGGGCACCAGCTTCGTCGGCCAGCCCGGCGAACGGCTGCCCAACATCGACATCCCTGGCC
>NZ_RZQG01001172.1:0-1595 GCF_003998635.1 Mesorhizobium sp. M7D.F.Ca.US.004.03.1.1 | reverse complement strand
ACTTGAGGATCGCCTTTTCGCTCTTCAGGCTCGTGAGGCCGGAGGCCGGCTCCGAGCCGGTGCGACCGTCCTGCGGTCCGGGCTTGACCTCAGCACCCTTGCCGGCGCCGTAGAGATCGATGATTTCGGCCAGCCGTTCCGGGGTGAGGTCTTCGAAAGTATCTTTAAAGATCATGACCATCGGCGCGTTGACGCAAGCGCCAAGGCATTCGACCTCTTCCCACGACAGCGTGCCCTTGTCGTTGGTGTGGAACTGGTCGTGATGGATCTTTGACCGGCACACATCCATCAGCGCTTCCGAGCCGCGCAGCATGCAGGGCGTGGTGCCGCAGACCTGGATATGCGCACGCGTGCCGACCGGGTTCAACTGGTACTGCGTATAGAAGGTCGCGACCTCTAGGCCGCGGATGCGGGGCATGCCGAGCATGTCGGAGATCGTCTCGATCGCCGCCTTCGTCACCCAGCCTTCCTGCTCCTGCGCGATCATCAGAAGCGGAATGATGGCCGACTGCTCACGGCCCTTCGGGTACTTCTTGATCCATTGCTTCGCAGCCGCGGCATTCGCCCGGTTGAAGGCGAAGGATGCTGGCTGGGCGCTTGCTTCTGCGAGACGGCGGACTGACATTTAGCGATCGACCTCACCAAACACGATGTCGAGGGAGCCGAGAACGGCGGTGACGTCGGCCAGCATGTGGCCGCGGCAGAGGAAATCCATCGCTTGCAGATGCGCGAAGCCGGGCGCGCGCAGCTTGCAGCGATAGGGCTTGTTGGAGCCGTCGGAGACCAGATAGACGCCGAACTCGCCTTTCGGCGCTTCGACCGCCGCATAGACCTCGCCGGCCGGCACGCGATAACCCTCGGTGTAGAGCTTGAAGTGATGGATCAGCGCTTCCATCGAGCGCTTCATCGCCTGGCGCTTCGGCGGCACCACCTTGCCGTCGAGGTTCGACACCGGGCCGGTGCTTTCCTTGCCGAGCAGAAGGTCGACGCACTGGCGCATGATCTTCGCCGACTGGCGCATCTCTTCCATGCGCACGAGGTAACGGTCGAAGCAATCGCCGTTCTTGCCGATCGGAATGTCGAAATCCATTTCCGAATAGCATTCATAGGGTTGCGACTTGCGCAGGTCCCAGGCAGCGCCCGAGCCACGCACCATGACGCCCGAAAAACCCCAGGCCCAGGCATCGGCCAGCGAAACGGTGCCGATGTCGACATTGCGTTGCTTGAAGATGCGGTTGCCGGTCAGCAACTGATCGAGGTCGTCGATCGACTTCAGGAACGGGTCGATCCACTTGCCGATATCCTCGACAAGCTTCTGCGGCAGGTCCTGATGGACACCACCGGGGCGGAAATAGGCGGCATGCATGCGCGAACCGGAGGCGCGCTCATAGAACACCATCAGCTTTTCGCGCTCGACGAAGCCCCACAGCGGCGGCGTCAGCGCGCCGACATCCATCGCCTGCGTCGTCACATTGAGGATATGCGACATGATGCGGCCGATTTCGCAGTAAAGCACGCGGATCAGCTGGCCGCGCTTCGGCACTTCGATGCCCAGCAGGCGCTCGGCGGCGAGCGCGAAAGCGTGCTCCTGATTC
>NZ_RZQG01001171.1:0-1609 GCF_003998635.1 Mesorhizobium sp. M7D.F.Ca.US.004.03.1.1 | reverse complement strand
GCCTATGGCCGACCGCTGACGTTTCGCATGTCGCCACTGTCGGGTCCGGATCTCGCCAGCCATCTCGACCGCGAGGGCTGGAGCCGGTTCGACGAGTCGCTGGTCATGCGGCTGCCGCTGGCCGACGCGCAACTCGACGCCGCCATGGACCAGATTCCGCTGAAGGACATCAGCCGCTTCATCGGCGCGTCGCTCAAGGTCAGCGGTTCGGATGTTTCGCTGCGGCCCGGCCTGTCGGAGATCATCGGCGCCATCCAGCCCGAGGCCGGACTGTTCGCGCTCGAAGATGGCGCCGAAGCGTTGGCAACGCTGATCTGCGTGCATGACGGCGATCTTGCCGGCCTGTTCGAGGTCGCCACCGACAAGTCGGCGCGCAACAAGGGCCACGGCCGCAACCTGATCCTGTCGGCGCTGAAATGGGCGCGGCTGCGTGGGGCGCGGGAAGCCTGGCTGCAGGTCGAGGCCGGCAATGTTCCGGCGCTGGCGCTCTACCATTCGCTCGGCTTCGACGAAGTCTATCGCTACCACTACCGCCGGCCGCCGGGTCATGAATGAAGTATTGGCATGAATGAGGTGACGATCGCCGGCAAGCGTCTGCTCCTGGTCGCCGCCTGCGCGCTGGTCGATGCCGACGGCCGGGTGCTTTTGGCGCAGCGGCCAGAGGGCAAGCAACTTGCCGGGCTGTGGGAATTTCCCGGCGGCAAGGTCGAACCCGGCGAGACGCCCGAACAATGCATCATTCGCGAACTGCACGAGGAAATCGGCATCGAAACCGATATCCCGTGCCTGGCGCCGCTCACCTTCGCCAGTCATTCCTACGACGATTTCCACCTGCTGATGCCGCTGTTCATCTGCCGCCGTTTCCGCGGCATCGCCCAACCCAGGGAAGGCCAGGCGCTGAAATGGGTGCGGCCAAAGCAGATGCGCGACTATCCGATGCCGCCGGCCGACGCGCCGCTGATCCCCTTCCTCATCGATCTTCTTTGAGGGCTTCTCGCCCGGCCGCTTCCTGGCCGAGGCGTTGTATCAGCCAGCGTTAATGGAAGATTTATCTCATCATGAAAAATTGAAGCATCGCCGTTCGCGGCCGCGCCGCCAATTCGCTGGGGAGCGATAGCATGAGCCTAGACAGGGATTGGGACTCGATCCGGCCCGAGCGCAGCTTTCGCGCCGCCGACGCAGGCATGGGCATATTGCGGATCACGCTTTTGTTCGGTTCGGCCGCGGTGGCGCTGGCGCTGATCGCAACCCCTTTCCTCGACAGCCAGACACGATCGCTGTCGGCCCGCGATGATCTTGCCGGCGGGCTCGACATGACGGCCACCGGCTCGGTCAGCCATCGCGAAACCTACACGCTGCGCCGCAGCGTGCTGCAGCCGCAGCCCAGTTCGGTCTGCATCATCCGGTCCAATGGCAGAAGCAGCGGCGACTGCTGACATGGTTAAGAGTTTTCGGCAAGGCGGCGGTTTCACCGCCTGTTAAGCCTTTGCCGTTAACCTTTCTTAACGGATCGGCGGTAATCTCCTGGCGAGAGGGGTCGAGGTCATGAAAGCAGTGCTGCTGGGTTTTCTGAAGGACGAGACCGGCGCGACAGCCATCGAGTATGGAC
>NZ_RZQG01001170.1:0-1611 GCF_003998635.1 Mesorhizobium sp. M7D.F.Ca.US.004.03.1.1 | reverse complement strand
GGCCAGGCAAGCGGTACAGCTCAACATGCTGCCGCGTTTCGTCATCCAGCACACGTCGGAAAAACAGTCGGGCCAGATCTATCTGCCGCGCATCAACCTGATGCTGGCGCTGGTGGTGATGCTGCTGGTGGTCGGCTTCGGCGAATCCAGCCGGCTGGCCTCGGCCTACGGTATTTCGGTGACCGGCAATATGCTGGTGACGAACATACTGCTTTTTGTTGTGATGACGCGCATCTGGAAATGGCCGCTCGGCGTCGCGATAGCCTTAATGGCGGTGTTCGTCTTCATCGATACCGGCTTCTTTGCAGCTAACATCGTCAAGGTATTCGAAGGCGGCTGGGCCTCGCTTGCCATTGCCGCAGTGATCGTGATGACCATGTGGACTTGGATAAGAGGCAGCAGGTATCTATTTGACAAGACGCGCAGGAACCAGATTCCGCTCGATTTCCTTGCGGGCAATCTGTTGAAGAAGAAACCGCAGCTGGTGTCCGGTACGGCCGTGTTCCTGACCAGCGATCCCGCCAGTGCGCCGACCGCGTTGATGCACAGCCTGAAGCACTACAAGGCGCTGCACGAACAGAACGTCATCCTCTCTGTGGTGACGGCGCAGCAGCCCGTGGTGCCCGACAGCGAGCGGATCAAGATGGAAACGATCAATGAGCTGTTCATGCGGGTGACACTGACCTTCGGCTACATGGAACAGCCTAACATCCCGCGTGCGCTGGCGATCTGCCGCAAGCAGGGTTGGAAGTTCGACATCATGACGACGTCCTTCTTCCTGTCGCGTCGCTCGCTCAAGGCGTCACCCAACTCCGGCATGCCGGTGTGGCAGGACCAGCTGTTCATCGGCCTGGCGCGCACGGCGGCCGACGCGACCGAATATTTCCAGATCCCGACCGGACGCGTGGTGGAGATCGGTACACAGGTGGCGATCTGACGGGCTCGAACGCGTAGACTTCAACAGTTGCGGAGGCGGGCATGAGCGGCGAATTGGTGCTTGTCACCGGCGGATCAGGCTTCCTCGGTGCTCACTGCATTGCCGAACTGCTGAACGCCGGGTATCGCGTGCGCACGACAGTGCGCTCCGCCAAGCGTGAAGCCGATGTTCTGGCCATGCTCAAGGCTGGTGGCACTGAACCGGGCGACAGGCTCTCCTTTGCAATCGCCGATCTCATGAGCGACGCGGGCTGGCCACAAGCCGTTGCTGGCTGCGACTACGTCCTGCATGTGGCCTCGCCATTCCCGGCCGGGGTGCCGAAGCATGAAGACGAGCTGATCATTCCGGCTCGTGAGGGCGCGTTACGGGTGCTGCGGGCCGCACGAGACGCCCATGTCAAACGCGTCGTGCTGACCTCATCCTTCGCGGCGATCGGTTACGGCAAGATGCCGCCCGGAGGCCAGCCGTTCACCGAGGAGAGCTGGACCGATCCTACGGCCAAGGTCAGTGCCTATGTGAAGTCGAAGACCTTGGCCGAACGCGCTGCCTGGGATTTCGTGGCCACCGAGGGTGGCAAGCTGGAGCTGGCCGTCGTCAATCCGGTCGGTATCTTCGGGCCGGTCCTCGGGTCCGACCATTCCACCTCCACCGAATTTGTGCAACGTATGATGAAC
>NZ_RZQG01000116.1:0-10632 GCF_003998635.1 Mesorhizobium sp. M7D.F.Ca.US.004.03.1.1 | reverse complement strand
CACCGGGATATCCCATGCGTTGCATCTACGTCCTGAGCTTGCCGGCATCGCCAATGAGATCGCCACCTGGAACGACGTCTTCATGCCGCCCGCGGATGAGGCGGACGCCTACCTGGGTCGAGCACCTTATCTGGGCGCGGGCTTTGAGTTTCAGGAACGCAGGCCCGGAGTGGCACCTTATCTGCGTCGCATTCATAATTTCAGCTATGGCGCGACCCTCAGCATGGGGTTGTCGGCGGCCTCCATCAGCGGCATGCGCTACGGCATCCCCCGCTTGGTGCGGGGCGTCGTCGGAGATTTGTTCAGGGAAGATCAGGACAGGCATTTCGCGTCCCTGCTCGCTTACAGCGACGAGGAGATCTCAACGCTGGAATTGCCAGATGACCCATCGCTCATTCCCGGTCCGCCGACAGCGACCACCCGGGACACAACCGAGGCGTCGGTTTGATCTTGATGGCGGGATATGACGCCTTCGCCTTGGGCGGTTCCAGAAACCTTGCGCTCTCCAGAGGCTTTCTCCGAAAGGAAATCCATGTACCCCGCGCCATTCAATTTCATCAGGGCGGGGAGCTTCTCGGAAGCTTCCGCGGTTCTGGCGGCCGATCCGGACGCCAAGGCGATTGCTGGTGGGCAAACCCTGATCCCAATGATGAAGCTGCGTCTGCTGAAGCCGGCCCTGCTCGTTGACCTGCGCGGAATTTCCGGCGCGCGCGACATCGCACTCGGCGCCGCCGCCGTCGAGATCGGTGCCCTGGCGACCCATGTGGACATTGCAGGCTCGGACGTTGCTGAACGCTTCAGCATTCTGCGCGACTGCGGACAGGGCATCGCCGACACGCAAGTTCGCAACATGGGCACGATCGGCGGATCACTGGCCGAGGCTGATCCCTGCAGCTGCTGGCCGGCGCTGCTGGTCGCGCTCGATGCACAGGTCTTGTGCGAAGGTCGCGACAGCCGGCGTGTCCAAGGCGTGCGCGAACTGCTGGAGGACGCTTACACACCGGCCCTGGAGCCCGGCGAACTGATCACGCGCGTCGCCATAGCCCGCCAGGCGTTGGAGGGCTACGGCACATTCGTTGCCTTCAAGCGTTGCGCACCGGCCTATCCGACGGCGAGCTGTGCCATGCAGATCGCCTATGACGGTGATCGGATCGCGAGCCTGCGCATGGGCTTCGGTTGCCTCGGCCTGACCGCGCTTGCCTTCGACGAGGGAAACGACATCGCCGCCGGCAGACAGGTCACCGAGAACTTGGTCGAAGAAGTAGCCGAAGCCGCATCGATCTTCGTCGAGCCCTTCGCCGACGCAAAGGGTACGGAGGAATACAAGCGGCAACTCGCGCGTGGCCTGGTCAAACGCGCATTTGGCATCGTCGAGGCACGCCGTCTCGGGCGCCCCGCAGTGGAGACACATCAATATTATGGCTGAGTATCCGACTGTGCGCATGGCCCTGAAGCTGAACGGTCACCAACTGCAATTTGAAGTCGAGCCGCGGACCCTCCTGGTGGAGCTAATCCGCGAGAACGCCGGTCTGACCGGCACGCATGTGGGCTGCGATACCAGCTATTGCGGCGCCTGTACGGTGGTCGTCGACGGCCGCTCGGCCAAGTCCTGCACGGTGCTCGCGCTGCAGGCCGATGGCGCAGAAGTCACCACGGTGGAGGGACTTGAAACGCCTGAAGGCCTGCATGTCCTGCAGCAGTCCTTTGCGGAAAATCATGCGTTGCAGTGCGGCTTCTGCACGCCCGGCTTCCTGATGTCGGCGCTGGCGCTGCTCAGCGTCAATGCCGATCCCGACGAGGCCGCCATCCGCAAAGCCTTTAGCGGCAATACCTGCCGCTGCACCGGCTATCTCCCGATCATCGCGGCGGTTAAGGCCGCCGCCGTCAAGCTCAAGGAAACCGCACAATGAAAGTAGACATGGACGGCAATTTCGAGGTGACTGCGTCGCCTGCGGAAACCTTCGTCTTCATCACCGAGCCGCGGACTTTTGCTCCGATCCTCCCCTATTTCAAGGAACTGCATTCGGTCGAAGGCGACGGCTTTGGCGTGCTCCTCGAAGTGGGCGTCCCACAGATCCGGGGGCAAGCCGATGTCGCGGCGCGCCGTGTCGAGTCAGTGCCAAACGAACGCGTGGTCTACACAATCAATGGTCGCCATGCGCTGGGTATGATCGACGCGCGCATGACCTTCGTCATCGAGCCCCTCGACGCGGGCTCGCGGGTGAATTGGACGAGCGAAGGCACCGTCAGCGGCACGCTCGCATCCCTGGCGCAGGGCATCCTGCTGCCGCTGGCGCGACGTCAGGTCAAATCACTGGTCGTGGCGGTGCAAAAGGAGCTCGGCGTAGTGCAACCCGAACCGGCTGCCTCGGCTAGCCTGATGAAGCGCTCGGTCACCTCGATGAAAGGGCTGTTCGGCGCCACAAGGGCGAAAAGCCCGAACGAGGATCTGCCATCATGAGCAACGACAAGCCCATCGTGCGGCGCGAGGACGGCCGCCTGATCCGCGGACGTGGCCGCTTCGTCGACGACGAAGGATCACGCGCACTTCATTGCAAGCTGGTGCGCTCGCCCTATGCGCATGCGCGTATACTGGGCATGGACACAAGCCGCGCCGAGTCGCTGCCGGGAGTGGCCTGCGTCCTAACCGGCGCGGAAGTACGCGAGCTAACCAATCGCTTCCCACAGATGGCACCGGAGCCGACCAGCCGTATCAGCGACTATTGCATGGCAACCGAACGGGTGCGCTTTCAAGGGGAGCCCGTCGCAGCTGTCGTGGCGACAAGCGCCGCCATTGCCAGTGACGGCGTAGAACTCGTGCGCGTCGACTACGACCCCTTGCCGGTCGTCGTTGATGCAGTTGCCTCGCTGGGGGTCGATGCGCCAATCCTTCACGATGAATCGGGGACCAATCAAACCTGGGGCTCGCTGTTCGACTGGGGAGACGTGGACGGCGCCTTTGACAGCGCCGATGTCGTCGTCGAGATCGACCGGCTGAAGTTCCACCGTTTCTCGAGCACGCCGCTCGAGGGATTTGCCGGTCTCGTCACCTGGGAGCCGACCGGGCGGGTGGACATGCTGTGCAACCTGATCCAGCCGGGCGTGGCGATGAAGTTTATCGCACCCGCGCTGCGGATCTCGCCCGAGCAGCTACGCATCCGCACGCAAGACATCGGCGGCGGCTTCGGCATCAAGCAGAACCTCTATCCTTATCTGATGATCGCGGCGCTGTGCTCGCGCAAGGTGGGCTATCGCCCAGTGAAGTGGATCGAGGAGAGACGCGAGCACCTGCAGGGCAGCGCACATGGCAACGAGCGCACCTTCCTGGACATCCGTGTAGCGCTCACGGCCGATGGCGAGATCACCGCAGTGGACGCGCGGCATGTCGACGACTGCGGTGCCTATCCGCGCTATGAGCCTCTCGGCGCTGTCATCTGGAGCCAGGTTGCCCCGGCCTCTTACCGATTGCAGAACCTGCGTGTCGATTTCCGCCAGGCAATGACCAACAAATGCCCCGTGGGACCCAACCGCGGCTTTTCGCGAATGCAGAATGTCTGGTTCCTCGAGCGGGTGATCGACATCTGCGCCCATGAGATGGGCATCGCACCCGATGTCATGCGCAAGCGCAACTATGTCCCCGAAATGCCATGGACCACGCCCAACGGCTGCGTCTACGATTCCGGGGACTACGGCGCTATGCTGGAAATGGCGAAGGACCTGATCGGCTGGGACGATTGGATCGCCAAGCGCGACGCCTGGCGCGCCGAGGGCCGGATCGTCGGCATCGGGATCGGCACGGCGCTGGATTCCGGCACCAACAATTTCGGCCAGTCGCGCATCGTCAATCCGAACTCGCCGCTCTCCGGCAATTCGGAGGTGGCCAATGTGCGCCTGGGCGTGGATGGGACAGTCACCGTCTCCGTCGGTTCGGTGCCGCAGGGGCAGAGCCACGAAACGATCGCCGCGCAGGTTGTCGGTCAGGAGTTGGGTATATCCTCCGATCTGGTTCTGGTCGCCATCGGCTTCGATTCAGAGCGCATGTCGCACAACAACCATTCGGGCACCTATGCCTCGCAATTCGCGGTGACGAGCCTCGGCGCCATCCATGGCGCCGTGGAGAAGTTGAGGGAGGAATTGCTGCGGGCCGGCAGCTATTTCCTGGGCCAGCCTGCCGAAACGCTGAGGGTAGGGACTTTCGATGGCGTCGCCTCGGTGGCCGCGCCTGACGGGCAGTCGGTTTCGCTGGCGCGGATCTCGAACCTCGTCAACGCTCAGAGCGCCGAGCTTCCACCTGAGCTTATGGATGTCTCGCTGAATTGCCGCCATGTCTATCGTGCACCGTTCCAGGTGCCGGACATCGAGAAGAAGTTCGGTAACCTGACGCTCACCTATGCTGCGCAGGTGCATGTCGCCGTGATCGAACTGGATCCGCTCACCTATAATATTCATGTCCACGACTATTCGATCGTTGACGACTGCGGCAAGGTCATCAACCATCAGATCGTCAAGGGCCAGGTGATCGGCGCGGCCGCTCATGGCTTTGGCGCCGCGCTGATGGAGTGCTTGAAATATGACGAGGCCGGCAACCTTCTGACCGCCACCTTCAGCGACTACTGCCCCCTCACGATCATGAACATGCCCAACCTGCACTACGGCAACCGTGAATCGCCTTCGCCCTTCACCTATAACGGCGCCAAAGGCATGGGCGAAGGCGGTGGCGGTCCGATCTTCGCGATCTCGTCTGCTTTACAGGATGCCGTAGCGACCACCGGGATGCGGCTCGACCAGTCGCATTACTCGCCCAGCGATATCCACGCGTTGCTCTCAGGCACTGCCGAAAGACGCGGTGCCAAGGTGTCAATGACGGTGCGAGCGCCATCACGCGAACCGTTGCCGGCGTGAAGGAGGGCGACTACGTTGGCCGATGTGCGGCCGTGCGAACGGAACCTAGATGACGCCATCGGGCACCTACCGCGACTTTCCAGCCGAAAGGCTGAGATATCTCTACGAATCCGTGCGCCTGGGCACGATGCGGGCGGCAAGCGATTTCCTCGACATGGCACCGTCCTCCATCAGCCGGCAGATCACCGCGCTGGAGAAGGAAATTGGCATCGAACTGATCGAGAAGAACCGGCATCGCGTGCTCCTGACCCCAGCCGGCGAGCGCCTGATCGAATATTACCGCGACCGCCTGGCGCAGCAGGAAGCCTTGGTCACAGACCTCGACGACCTCAAGGGACTGCGCACAGGTCATTTGAGGATTGCGGTGGGCACCGGGCTGATGCGTGTGGTTATCGCGCGGGCGGTGGCTGAGTACACGGCCAGGCTGCCCGGCGTTCGCATCGATGTCGTCTCGGCCCCCTCGCGCGCCGTCATATCGATGGTCCGCGACGACATGGCGCATTTCGGCGTGGTCATGGATGCACCTATCGATCCGCGCGTCTGGTCGCGGTCGGGTTTCCCCGAGCCTAACTATCTGATTGTCGCGCCGCACCATTCGCTGGCGTCGGCGTCCAAAATCGACATTCGCGATCTCGTCAATCAGCCCCTGATCCTGCCTGAAGGCGGGTTCCGTATTCGCGATGTGCTGTCCGAATTCGAGGCTAATCATGGCTTGTTTCTGGACACGCGGATCACCGCATCATCCGTCCAGTTCATAGCGGATGTGACCTCGGCGGGCACGGTCGCAACCATCATGCCGCTTGGCTGCGTTTCCGACTATGTCGAGGCGGGCCGACTGCTTGCGCTGCCGATCTCGAATCCGGAATTGAACACTGGACGAGTGAACATCGTCACACGCGTCGGCCGCCGCCTATCATCGGCCGCCATCGCGTTGCTAGATCTCTTGGAACGGCAGATGAAGAACCGCAGCCGACCGGAGCGGCGGCCCACCGTCTAGGCGCAGCAAACGAGTCAGAACTGCGCCACGCGGCGCTGGCCGGCTTCGCTGCGAGCCGTACAGCAGTCACAAATGCCAGGCAGGCGCATCGCACACGTAGATGTTGCTCCACGCGACGCTGCCTTTGGGCAGAAGTGGGACTGTCTTCGGGGCTGCTTTCGTCGGGATGTTGCAATCATGGACAAAATCCAACGCCGCCGTTGCCTGCTCGCATTTTACCTAATTGTGATGCTAAAGCGGACCTAAGCGATCGCAGGTGAGCGCCATTCGATCGCGCTGATGGAGAACCGCAAGATGCCGCCAAAAAAAGGATCGAGTGATGTCTCCCTCGCATTCCAAGCTTACGAGAGCCTGCGCAAGGATATCGTTACCTCCCAGTTTGAGCCCAACGCTCGATTGCGTCTGGATGAATTGCGTCTTCGCTACGGCGTGGGGCCTAGTCCCCTGCGGGAGGCGCTGATGCGCCTGGAGTCCGAAGGGCTCGTCCTCCTGGAGCCCAACAAGGGTTTCCGAGTCGTGCCTATCTCCAAGGATCATCTGATGGACGTGATGCACGTTCGAACCGAGATCGAGGTCCTCTGTCTGGGATGGTCAATCGACCAGGGCGGCGTGGAGTGGGAGTCCTCACTCGTCGGCGCCTTGCATCGGCTCAAGCGCTTCTCGAAGACGGCGGTCCCTTCGGCAAGTTCGTCCGACGACTGGCGCACTGCGCACCGGGCCTTCCATTCCGCGTTGATCTCGGCCTGCGGCTCGGAACTTCTAAGATCGTTTCACTCGGGGCTGTTCGACCAGGTCGAGCGCTATATTGCCATTTCAGTTGGTATCACCGACCAGCCGCGCGACGACATCTCCGAGCATGAGGGTTTGGTGCAGGCCGCGCTCGACCGGCAGACCGAGGAAGCGGTCGTGTTGCTGCGCCAGCATCATATGCGCACGCTCGACAAGCTCGTGACCCAGCTGTTCGGACCGGAAGGCGCTGCCCAGAAGGGCGCCCGCGGGAAGCCTACGGTCAAAAGCGCCGGCAGGGGCCGGTCCACCACGCTGGATCTTTCGTAGCAGTCGCTCGCAGCGGTGCGGGCGGGTAACGGGAAGGCGCGACTTGCATCATTGCAGCCTGGATCAAAGGCATCCGCGTCGAACGGATCAATTTCGATGCGCCGTTCGGGTTTCCAGCTGTTCATTTGGCCGGTGCTGCTCCGGCTGGCGGAACATGGCGGGAGGCGGCCGTGGGAGGCTTGCCTAGTGGAAAGCGTCGAGCAATCTCTGGGTGTTCGCGCCGAAGATATCGGCGGGACCGCTGCCAGCAAGTTGCGTGTCCGGTTCGAGCAGGCCCATCGGAAAGGGCCAGTCTGAACCGAAGACAATGTTGCCGCCTCCAAACACGTCCCTGGCAGCTGTCAGTGTGGCGTTGGAGTGGGTAACGCAATCGGCGTGGAAGCGCTTCAACTGAGCGCTCGGCGGCGCGATGCTCGTGTTGACGCCAGGGCGGTCGGTGCGGAAGCCTTGCTCCCATCGTCCTGCAAGCGCTGGCACCGTGCCGCCGCCATGTGACAGGAGCACCGTCAAGCCATCGAAGCGTGCAAGCGCATCGGAAAAGACCATGTGGGCGACCGCGATGCCGGTTTCCTGCGGGTTGCCGAGCAGGTTGGTGAGGTAGAAGGGTTCCAGCCGCTGGTCGTGGCTCTCGCCCGGATGCAGGAACAGCAGCGCGCCGCCGTCTGACAGGACGCGCCACAAACCGTCATACTCGGCTCGGGAGAGGAAGACGCCCGAGCCCGTCGAGGCGGTGAAGAGCTTGTTGCCAGCCGCCAGCCGCTCGGCTGCGATGCGCTCGGCCTCGCGCGGATGCTCGATCGGCAGGAAACAGACCGATGACAGCCGGTCCCGCAAGGGTTCGACGATTTCGTCAAGGCCTGCCGTCAGAGCGCGCGCCCATTCGCCGGCCGCTCCAGCCTCAAGATGCGGCCTGAACAACGGCGGCGGCGGCGAGACCCAAGCGCGACCGATGGAGAACCGGTCCATCCAGTCGATGAGCGCCGAGGGTCGGAAAAGCTGCTTCATGCCGATCGTCTTGCCGTCGATCAGAAGTTTTTCGGTTGCCGCATCCCATTCGATGCCTCGCACGCCCGACAGATGGCGCGATTGCACCGGTACGAGATGGGTATGCGTGTCCAGTACGATAGCCATGCTGTCCTAGTCCTTCTGCAGCGGGCGGGCGGGCATGGCCTTCGCAGCTTCGTCGCGAAAGGTGCCCTCGCTGCAGATCAGGACGATATGGTCGTCCGGCCGGACCAGCACCACGGACCCGTCTCCGACCCCCAGCCGCACGCGGAATGCGTCGCCGATATCAAGCAGCATGCGGGCGCGCAGAGGATCCGACGCCGGGATGTCCCAACGCGAAACCGCGAAATGGCGAAGGCGCTCACCGTCATCGGCGGGCATGTCTAGCCGGCGGCGGGCATCGCAGAAATGGAGCGCAAGGAAGTTCCCATCGATCAGATCATGAGCCCGCATCGGCTGGCCGTCCGGACCCTGCAGGCGGAAGTCGGGGAGCCGCTCGCCGACGCATGCGGGGGCAAGCTCGGTGCAGGCCATCGACCATGAGCCGGTGCCGTTGACGTCGAGACGCATGCCAAGCAATGAGCGCGTATATACATTGGCCCAGTCCGAGCCGGACATCACGTCAGTCGCATCGCCCCTGGCATCCATGAGATGCCGCGCGGCTTCCGCCATTTCGCCGGCACCCTTGACGGCGATAGTCTTCTGCTCCTGCTCGTAGCCGTCGAGCAGCGACTCGGGCGCAAGACCCTTGTGTACCCAAGCGAGGCGCCAAGGCAGGTTGTGCGCGTCGGTGGCGCCAGTGTTCAGGCCGAGTGCCCACATCGGCGTCAGCAGGTGGGCGGCATCACCCATCAGGAAGACCCGACCGTCGCGCCAGCTCGTCGCGACCCGATGATGCACACGGTAATTTGCGCTTTCCAGAATGACCGCTCCGTCGACATCGCCGATGAACTTGAAGACGCGGGCCTTCAGGTCCTCGGGCGTCGGCTGGGGCGCGTCCGGCGCCGCCGGAAAGACGAAGCGCCAACCATGCGGCTGACGCACAAGGATCATCCATTCCTTCGGATCGGAGAAATAGGTGAGATAGGGGTAGTCCCGTGGATTGGCGACATCGAGGTCGAGGTCGAGGTCGATGAGCGTATATCGCAGATCGAGGGACGTGCCTTCGACCTCCACGCCCATTTGTGCCCGTGCCGCGCTGCGCCCACCGTCGCAGGCCAAGAGGTAAGCGCCTCTGACCTCGACCAAACCCGCCTCGGTTTGGAAGGTCGCAACCACGCCGTAGGCATCCTGGCGATACTCGATCAGCTTGTGGTCGTACGAGATAACCTGCGGGCCCGCCCGCTCGGTCAGCGTTTGTGTCAGCAGCGGTTCCAACTGGTGCTGTGGCAGGTTTGCGAAGAATGGAAAGCGGGTTTCGGCATCGACTAGTCCCGTTCGCAGGGACAAGGTCAACTCGCCGGTGCTGCGCCTGAGCTCCCCTATCTCCTCGACGCGGATGGCTGCGCCGACGATGTTGTTCACGGCCCCATAGCGCCGCATGATTTCGAGTGTCCGAGGCAGGATCGTTCCAGCCTTCGTCATGATCGAGGGACCTGCATTAGCTTCGAAGACGCGCACGGGAACTCCGTAATGGCGCAGCCCAAGCGCCGTCAGCAGCCCGACCGGCCCGCCCCCGACAACGATGACAGGTAATTCTGACTCGGTCATGCCGATACTCCAGCTTGCACTTTCGCGCACAGGACCACTTCCTCATTTTAACGTCAATATGAAAAATCATCGATGATTTGCAAAATTAGAGAAAACACAGCAGATCATGGTTGACTCGCAAAATCTGCTATGACACGCTCATATCGTCGACCTTGGCCTCGATCCCCAAATGGCTTCGGCATGGTCCGAATTCGCAAGGCAATGGTGTAGTTGATGAATAGTTTTGAGCGGCGCGAAGATGCACGGCTGGTCAGGGGCACCGGACGCTTCGTTGACGATGACCATTCGGTAAGTCATCTTCATCTTGTTTTTGTAAGATCACCTTACGCACACGCGAATATTATTTCGATTGACCTTTCGGCTGCGCTAGCAGTGGAAGGTGTGGTTGCAGCCTTCACGGGTGAAGACGTCAAGGCGCTGACGGTCCCGTACCAGGAGTTTTCGCAAGGTCCGCTTGGGCCGATCATCGACTATGGCATTGCTGTCGAAACGGTGAAATTCCAAGGCGAGCCCGTGGTTTGCATCGTCGCGCGCTCACCCGAAATTGGGGTCGATGCAGGCGAGTTGGTGCATATCGAATACGAGCCGCTACCAGTCGTCATCGACGTCGAAGATGCGATTGCTGACAATGCAGTGATACATAAAGAGTCCGGTACCAATCTGGTCTGGGGTGGGAAATTCGACTGGGGTGACGTCGATGGGGCGTTCGCTTCAGCGGCCCACGTCGTCGAGATTGACAAGCTCTATTTCCATCGTTTCTCGAGCACGCCGCTCGAATGCTGCGGCGTTATCGCGCGATGGGATCGGGATGACGGCGTCGACTTTCTGACCGGTCTGATGCAGCCCGGTATCACGCAGCAATACATTGCGCCTGTCCTCGGGCTGCCGCCGGAGAAGATCCGCATCAGGACACGCGACATCGGCGGGGGCTTCGGGGTCAGGGAGGGGGAATTTACTTCAAC
>NZ_RZQG01001169.1:0-1614 GCF_003998635.1 Mesorhizobium sp. M7D.F.Ca.US.004.03.1.1 | reverse complement strand
GTCGTAGGAAATGCCGATGCCCCCAAAGCCGAATGGCCGGGACAATCCTTCAGCGGCCGGACGAAATCAAGTTGCGGCTCCGGGCTTTTTCCGGCTCACGCCTGAGCGGCGTCAAAATCGGCGCGCGCTGCGCGCACCGCATCATGGTTGAGTTCGGCCCACAGAATCAATTGATGAAAGGCGCCGAACATGGAGCGCCCGAGATCGGTCAGGCTGTATTCGACGCTCGGTGGTTTGGTCGGGAACACTTCGCGATGCACATAGCCGTCGCGCTGAAGATCGTACAGCGTCTGGGTCAGCATGCGCTGCGAAATGTCGGGCACAAGGCGCCTCAACTCGCCGAAGCGATAGGGTTTTTCAGCCAAGGCCATCATCAGCAGCGATCTCCATTTGCCGCTAACGCCCTGGATGACATCACGAACCGGACAATTGGCAATATTGCCGCCGCCTGAGATCGCCTTGTAGATCTCCATCTTCGATTTCAGATTGATGATCTTGCCGTCCATGGCTGGTTCCCTGCCTGTGCCTACCTCCCGAAAAACTGCCTTCTTTACGGCACCGGGTCAATTCCTATTTTAGTGCTGGTCTCTTTTTGAGACCGACACTCGAACCGCCCTAGCGGCACAATGTCAGGACCCTTCCATGACCGAAACCCTTCTCGTCACCGGCGCCTCCGGCCAGCTCGGCCGCGGCGTCATCCGCTATCTCCTGGACACGCACAAAGTTCCACCTGCAAGCATCATCGCCACAACCCGCAATCCGGAAAGCGTAGCCGATTTGGCCGCGCGCGGCGTCGTTGTCAGGGCCGCCGATTTCAACGACGTGGCCTCGCTGGAAACCGCATTCAAGGGCGCCGACAAGGTGCTGATCATTTCGACCGGCGATCTCGATCTAAAAAGCGGCAGGCGCCTGAAGCAGCACGAGAATGCAGTCGCCGCAGCCAAAAACGCCGGCGTTTCGCACCTACTCTACACCTCGATGCCCAATCCAGAACCGGTATCGCCGGTGCTGTTTGCCAATGATCACTTCAGCACCGAGCAGGCGATCAAGGCGAGCGGCATCCCCTACACGATCTTCCGCAACGGCTGGTACCAGGAGAACCTGTTCATGGCCCTGCCGCACGCGATCGCCTCGGGACACTGGTACACGTCCGCCGGCGACGGCCGCATTGCGCATGGCGCACGCGATGACATGGCAGCAGCGATCGCCGCCGGCCTTGCTTCCGGCTCGACCGAGAGCAGGACCTACACCTTGACCGGTCCGAATGCCTACACCACGGCAGAGATCGCGGCCCTGGTAAGCGAGGTTACCGGCAAGCCGCTGGAAGTTATTCAGGTTCCGGATGAGGCGCTTACCGAAGGTGTAAAGGCGGCAGGCGTGCCAGAGGATTTCGCTGATGTCGTCGTCTCCTTCGACGTCAACACGCGCTCCGGCCGCATCGCCATGGTGACCGACGCGATCGAGACGCTTTCCGGCAGGACGCCAAAGACGTTGAAGCAGTTCCTCGAGGCGAACAAGGCCGCCCTGGTTGGTTGACGGCCCGCGGTGCCGGAAGCCGAAATACCTGGCTTTCGGCACCGTTATTGCGATGTCTTGAGCAGCCCGAGCCGGATC
>NZ_RZQG01001168.1:0-1615 GCF_003998635.1 Mesorhizobium sp. M7D.F.Ca.US.004.03.1.1 | reverse complement strand
GAGCTGGCGCTGTCGTTCGAGTTCGCAAAGCGTGTCTCGATCTATCATTCCGTCGTCGTCAATTTCGAGAACGATTTGCCGGTGCAGCTCGAAGAGCGCTTCGTCAATCCGAGCCTCATCCCCGACTATGACAAGCAGGATTTTTCGAAGACGGCGACCTATGACTACCTCATGCAGAAAACCCCGGTGACCGAGGTCGAGCACATCATCTCGGCGATCCCCGCGGATGCCGAGACGGCGCGGCATCTGGGCATCGATGTCGGCGCCTGCTGCCTTTTCCTGCACCGCCGGACATGGACAGGCGCGGTGGTGGCGACGATCAGCAAGCTGACTTATGCCGGCAGCCGCTACTCGCTCGGCAGCCGCTATTCCCCCTCCAAAAACAACTGACGGCAATGCTGCGAATGCAAGCCGGAGAGGTTTCGTTATCAATGTATATACATGTACTGATGAAGGTAGCTTCGCCCTCGGGGAATGACCCGGCCAGAGGGAACGGTATATGACGCAGACACCCAGCCGCACGGCGCGGATCCGGGCGCTCGCGCAGCATGATGTTGCCGAGGCGCAGAGCGCTCTGGCGGCGCTGCTGGGCGATCTGTTCGCGATGCGCCCCTGCAACGTCCGCATCAACTTCGACAAATACAGCCTCAATTCGTTGAACGGCTTCTTCGAAGACGACGGCAAGGCCTACTTCTTCAAGTTCCATCAGGAGGAGCGGGAAGAGGCGATGACGGGCGAGTATTACCGCGCCGAGATCCTGTCGCGCGCCGGCCTGCCGGTCGACCAGCCGGTGCATATGTCGGCCCAGCCCGGCGAGCAGATCCTTGTCTATCGCCGCCGCACGGATCCGAGGTTTTCGGATGTGCTGTTCGCGCTCGATGCGCAGGACGATGCCGGCAAACGGCAAGAAGCCGTTCTTGCCGAGCGCGACCTGTCGGCCAGGCTGCTCAAGGTCTATCTCGAGACGCTGCATCCGGTAACCGTCGAGGAGGTGACGGCGGAGCCGATCCACAGGCTGTTTCATGAGCGGCTGATCGATGCCGAGACACGCTTGTCGCCAGGCGGCCGGCTGGCCGATTTCTATATCGGCAAGCCGTTTGCCTTTCCCGGTTTGGAGCTGAATTGGGATCGGTTTTCCCGGCTGAAATTCGTCATCAACGGCCAGCAGTACACCGACAGCGTCGGTGAGCTCTTCGACGCCGCCGCAATGCGCTTGCGGCCGGGCCGGCTTGCCGACGCAGGCGGCGTGGTCGCGCATGGCGACGCCCACAACGCCAATGTCTGGTACACGGCGAAGTCGGGGAGGGCGGAGCTGTCCTTCTTCGATCCCGCCTTTGCCGGCTCGCATATCCCGACGCTGCTGGCGGAGGTGAAGGCGACGTTCCACAACATCTTCGCCCATCCGTTCTGGCTCTATGATCCGGCGACCGCGACCGAGGCTTTTCGTGCCCAGGCGCGGCTGGAGGGGAACCTGCTCCATGTCGACACGGATTGGGACCTGAGCCCTGTCCGCCGCGACCTGCTGGAGATCAAGGCGACAGCGCTGTGGCGGCCATTGCTGCTGGAACTCAAACGGCGCTGCATGCTGCCGGCCGATTGGCGGGCGGTGCTGCGG
>NZ_RZQG01001167.1:0-1619 GCF_003998635.1 Mesorhizobium sp. M7D.F.Ca.US.004.03.1.1 | reverse complement strand
GGACACGGCCGCTCCGTCTGTTGAGTGATGAAGAGCGCTTCTTATCAGAACACTTGCCTCGAGCAAGCCGGAGCCGGCAAGCTGACGCCGAAAGGTCAGCCCCAGCTTTCCTCGAACTGCAGCGCCAGCCTTTCGCCGACCAGAAAGGCCTCGATTGCTGCTTCGAAAGGTGAGGGGTCGAGGCCGTTCGCGCCCAGCCAGTCGTCGGAATAGTAGGTGTTGGCATAGCGGTCGCCTGAATCGCAGATCAGCGTCACCAGCGAGCCGGCTTTGCCTTCCTCAACCATGCGCGCCGCCAGAAAGCACATGGCGACGAAGTTGGTGCCGGTCGACCCGCCGACACGGCGGCCGAGTTGGCGCGACAGCACCCGCATCGCCGCCAGCGACACCGCGTCCGGCACCCGCAGCATGTGATCGATGACGCCGGGCACGAAGGATGGTTCGACGCGCGGCCGGCCGATGCCCTCGATGCGCGACGGCTGCTCGCAGCGACAGTCACGGTCATGCGTGGCAAAGCTGTCGAAGAAGGCCGAACGCTCGACGTCGGCGACCGAAAGCTGCGTTGCATGCCGCTTGTAGCGCAGATAGCGGCCGATCGTGGCGGTGGTACCGCCGGTGCCGGCGCTCATGACGATCCAGGTCGGGATCGGATGCTGCTCCTCGCGCATCTGCCCGAAGATGGAATCGGCGATATTGTTGTTGCCGCGCCAGTCGGTGGCGCGCTCGGCATGGGTGAACTGGTCCATGAAATGACCGTCGAGCCGCGCCGCGAGCTCAGCCGACTCGGCATAGATGCGCCGGCCGTCGTCGATGAAATGGCACTTGCCGCCATAGTGCTCGATCGCGGTGATCTTTTCGCGCGAGGTCGATCGCGGCATCACGGCGTAGAACGGCACGCCGATCATGCGGGCGAAATAGGCTTCCGACACCGCCGTCGAGCCCGACGAGGCTTCGATCACCGGCGAGCCTTCACGGATGAGGCCGTTGCACAGCGCATGGAGAAACAGCGAACGCGCCAGCCGATGCTTTAGACTGCCGGTGGGATGGGTGGATTCGTCCTTGAGATAGAAGTCGATGCCAGCCAGCGCCGGCAGATCGAGCTTCCACAGATGCGTATCGGCCGAGCGGTGCTGGTCGGCTTCGATCGCGGCGACCGCCCGGTCGGCCCAGTCCCGGGATGCAGGTCCAACAGCTTTTGATCCTGCCATGATCGGCGCCCTGGTTTCAGATCGGCACGTCGAAGGTGACGATCGACACTTCACCTTCGAGCGCGCCCTGGAAGGCGGAGATATGCGGCTCTTCGTCGGGTATGCCGTCCATGTCGCCGATCTGGTCGAGTTCGGCCTCGGCGTAACCTTCCGCGGCAAGCGATTCGAGTGCCCGGCGCACTGCCGAATCGTCGTCGGGCGCGACCAGCATCACATGCACGCCTTCCGGTTTGCCGCCCTTTTTCTTCCACACCCGACCGGTGATGATGGTGACCGGGCGCTCTTCATTGTCGTTCACGGGTCGATTCCTCTTGGCAATGTGTGGGCGGGCGAGGGGATTTTGACTGCTCATGCGGCCTTTTCGCATGAAGAGGGGCCGCGCAACAGCGCAAACCTGGTCACTTTCTTCCT
>NZ_RZQG01001166.1:0-1619 GCF_003998635.1 Mesorhizobium sp. M7D.F.Ca.US.004.03.1.1 | reverse complement strand
ACTGTGGACGCTACCAATCTTGTCTCAAATTATTGGAAAGGAAGGTGGATAACTTTCCCGCAAATCACTACGTCTATTTTCTATAAAATTTTATTCAATTTTATACTTTCATTTACCAGAAAACTCCGGCCTGCCATCGGTCAAGCAAGTCGCATGGAAGCCAACATATATCAGGTTATATGTTTGAGGTTTACCACGTGTAAAAAATGCCGAACCATGCATATCAGAATATATGAAATAGATTTCGAGACTGTTGCAAAGTAGAAGTGGCCGCTGTCTCTATCCGGGAAATATCGGAGGGGTTTCAGCCATGACGACCAATATCGAGTTGGACAGCTTTTCGGGTTCCTTGAACGAGCATTCCGCGTCCAATGAACACGGCGATCAGACATCGCCGGCCGAGATCCGGGTCGCACAAGCAAATTCGACGCAGCAGCCCGCACCGGCAGCGTCCGAACCGGTGCCGGTCGATGTCGGCGGCGCAGCGCCTGCCAAACCAGAAGCCCCCGCGGAAGCGAAGGCGCCGCCGGTAGCTGCGCCGCACGAATATGTAGCCGACGCCAGCCACGTGGTAAGGCTTCCGGCCAACGCCTCCATCGACAACATCAAGGTCGACGGCCACAACCTTGTGCTCGAACAGGCTGACGGCTCGGTGATCGTGATCAAGGATGGCGCCCTGAACGTGCCGACCTTTATCATTGGCGACGTCGAGGTGCCGCGCGTGGCACTGCTGGCAGCGCTGGAAGCCAGCCATGTCGATGTCGCGTTCGGCGCCGATGGTTCTATCTCGGCCGGCCCGGGCGGTTCGAATTCAAGTGCAGGCGGAGACTTCTCGATTCCCCCCGGCGGCATCGGCGACGGGTTCGACCTGTCGGCACTGCTGCCCCCGACTGCCTTGCAGTTTGGGCTTCTGGATCACCGCGAACTCTTCCCGTCCATCGTCGACAGGCCGGTTTCAGTGGTGGCCACGTCACTGCTTGCTCCCAGCGAAGCGGCCAGCGAAACCGGCCTTGATGGCGGTGGGGCGCAATCGCCAGGCAGCGACGCGCCGAGCCATTCGGAAACCTCCGGCAATGGAACGATCAGCATCACCGCACCGGATGGAATTGGGTCGATCGTCATCAACGGCGTCACCGTCACCGGCGTCGGCCAGGAGATCCCGGGGGAGTTCGGCTTCCTGACGATCGTCTCCTACAATCCGAGCACGGGTGCCATCGAATACAATTACACGGTGACCGAATCAGTCACCCATCCGAATCCGACAACCGAATTTGATCAAAGCGACACGGTTCCGGACAATTTCAGCATTACCGTCACGGATGTCGACGGCGACACGGCCAGCACCACCTTTGCGGTCGCCATCGTCGACGACGTGCCAACGGCGCATAATGACAGTGCCACGCAGGCGACCGAGAACGCGCCCGTGACGGTGAACGTGTTTGCCAACGACGTGCCCGGCGCGGACGGGGTGGCCATCACCGATCCGTCGAAGGTGAGCTTTGTCGCGGGATCGCTGGCGGGCGGCACCGGAACGGTCACCTACCACAATGACGGCACCTTCACCTACGCGCCGGTTGCCGGCGAAGAAGGGACGGTGACGTTCCAGTACAAGATCATCG
>NZ_RZQG01001165.1:0-1621 GCF_003998635.1 Mesorhizobium sp. M7D.F.Ca.US.004.03.1.1 | reverse complement strand
TCGTCGGCGAGAACGGCGCCGGCAAATCCACGCTCATCAAGCTTTTGACCGGCGTCATGCCGCGCACCTCCGGAGAGGTCATCTGGGAAGGCCAGCCGGTAGCGCTCGCGACGCCGCATGAGGCGATGGCGCTCGGCATCAATGCCGTGCACCAGGAGGTCGTGCTGTGCCGTCACCTGACGGTCGCCGCCAACATGTTCCTCGGCGAGGAGAATTCGCGCTTCGGCATCCTGCAACAGCGCGCCATGGTCAAGGAAGCCCAGAAGATCATCGACGATCTCGGCTTCGACCTGCCGGCGCATGTCACGCTGGGCGACCTCACCATCGGCCAGCAGCAGTTGATTGCAGCGGCCCGCGCCACCGTGCGCGGCACCAAGTTCCTGATCTTCGACGAGCCGACCGCCTACCTCACCCGCAAGGAGGCCGACCAGCTTTTCACCCTGATCCGCCGGCTGAAGGGCGAAGGCGTGACGATCATCTACATCAGCCACCGCATGGAAGAGGTGTTCGAACTCGCCGACCGAGTTTCCGTGCTGCGCGACGGCACGCTGGTCGGCACCCGCAACATCGCCGAGACCAACGATGCCGAACTGGTCAAGATGATGATCAACCGCTCGATCGAGCAGGTCTACCACAAGGAGCATTTCACGCCGGGTGCCGCGATCATCGAGGCAAGAAACCTGTCCGGCAAGGGCTTCGAAAATGTCTCGATGACGGTTCGCGCCGGCGAGATCGTCGGCCTCTATGGCCTGATCGGCGCCGGGCGCAGTGAGTTCGTCACCACGCTTTACGGCCGCCATCGCAAGTCGGCAGGCCAGATCCTCTGGGAAGGCAAGGATGTCCAGGTCAATTCCGAGCATGACGCGATCAAGCTCGGCATGGCGCTGGCGCCGGAAAGCCGCCGCGACCAGGGGCTTTGCCTCAACCTGCCGGTCGGCCTCAACCTCAACCTGCCGATCTACAAGCGCATTTCGAACAATTTGCTGATTTCGAGCGCGCAGGAGAAAACGCAGGCCGATCGCCAGATCGCCGATCTGCGGATCAAGACGCCGACGCGCGGCGCGCTGGCGTCCAGCCTGTCGGGCGGCAACCAGCAGAAGATCGTCATCGGCAAATGGCTGGCGCACGGCGCCAAGCTGTTCATCTTCGACGAGCCGACGGTCGGCGTCGATGTCGGCACCAAGGCCGAGATCTATCGTCTGTTCGGTGCGCTGCTGTCGAAGGGCGCCGGCATCATCCTGATCTCGTCCTATCTGCCGGAAGTCTATGAACTCGCCGACACGCTGCATGTGTTCCGGCGCGGCAAACTGGTGGCCAGCCATGGCTTTCGCGCCGCCAGCCACGAGGACATTCTCACGCAGGCGCTCGCCGAGAAACAAGAAAAGCTGGGAGGACAGATATGAGCACCGAGGCGATTGCTGTCGAAAAACCGAAGCGCAACTACAACGTCCTGTTTGGGCTGACGCTTTTGGCGCTGCTGGTTCTGCTCTGGATCCTCCTCTCCGTGGCGACAACAAGCTTCGCCTCGGCCAACAACATAGCCAATCTTTTGCGCCAGGGCTCCATGATCGCCATCATGGCGGTCGGCCAGACCTTCGTCATCATCGGCGGCGGCATCGAC
>NZ_RZQG01001164.1:0-1624 GCF_003998635.1 Mesorhizobium sp. M7D.F.Ca.US.004.03.1.1 | reverse complement strand
GCGATACCGATACCGCCACATCATCGGACCAAACGGCCTCGTCGTTGCCGTCGCGTGCACCCCGCCGCGGGAATAGTCGGGATCGCCGTGCTCGATCGGACGCCTATTGCTCTCACGAGGTTGTAGACGAGGCAAACAGCGGCTTCCGCCACTGGGGCGGGAGGTTGGCCTGTGGCCAGAACGCCAAACATGGGTCGCTTGCTCTTAGCCCTTGGGATCAGCCTAGTCCCTTGTCTCGATCACTTTCAAGGTAAGACCGTAAGTCCGCCTCTGTCGGTGAGGTGGCTCGCGCTACACTGCGCGTCCGAGGGTTGCTCGGGCGGGCCGAGTCGATCCTCATAACAGGAGGACGAGCCGTGGCAGATTATAGGGAAGCATTTGTCGGAATCGATCGCGAAGCTGAGGAACGCCATCGCGATTGCGGACGCCGGCCGGGAGGGAGAGGTTCGCTTTTTCGGCGAGGTCGACGCGTCGGAAGAGAGCATGCGCCGAGTTATCCGGCGGATCGCCACCAAGTTCGATCCGGTGTATTTCTGCTACGAGGCTGGCCCGACCGGCTATGGTCTCTATCGGCTGATCCGATCGTTGGGCCATGAATGCACTGTGGTCGCGCCATCGTTGATTCCAAGGAAGCCCGGCGATCGAGTGAAGACAAACCGCCGGGATGCTCTTGCGTTGGCTCGGCTGCTGCGCGCCGGCGAACTGACGGCAGTGTGGGTCCCTGATGAAGGTCGCGAAGCCATGCGAGATCTCGTCCTGGCACGGGCGACCGCAGTCGAGACGCTTCGCGTCCATCGGCAGCATGTGAGCGCCTTCATGCTCAAGCACGGACCGATCTATCCTCGCAGGAAAGGCTGGTCGATGCGCTATCTGCGCTGGCTGCAGGAACAACCGTTCGATCACCCGGCGCATCAGATCGCGCTTCAGGAAATGGTCGAAGCGGTGCGCGTCTCGAAAGAGCGGGTCGATCGGCTTGAGGGCGTGATCGAGCAGTTCGTTCCGGCCTGGTCGCCGGCGCCGATCGTGCGGGCGCTCCAGACCCTGCGGGGCGTAGACCTGATTGTTGCGGTGACATTCGCCACCGAGGTTGGCGACGTGCAGCGGTTCGAGAGCCCGCGCTCATGGGGTATCTCGGCCTCGTCCCTGGAGAGCGATCGACCGGCGAGACAGTCAGACGGGGCGGCGTCACCAAGGCGGGGAACGGCCGCGTTCGCCATATGCTGGTCGAGAGCGCATGGACCTATAGGCATCCGCCGAGGGTCGGTGCGAAGAAGGTGTACCGTCTGGAGCAGGCACCACCAAAGGTGCGGGAGATCGCCTGGAAGGCGCAGACCAGGCTGACGGCCCGCTATCGAATGTTGAGCGGACGCGGCAAGAGAACAACGGTGGTTTGCACAGCGATCGCCCGCGAACTGGCCGGCTTCATGTGGGCTGTTGCAAGGGAGGCGCAGGCGATCAGGTCGTAGACCGGCTGCGATGGCTTTCATCTCGCGCATAGGCGGAGGCGGGACCACGGCAGGGGAATGCCCGCCAGACGCTTTGTGGGCGGCAAATCGACCGACGCCCGCAGTAAGATAGGAACGGCCCCGGACGCACAATCGGGAATGCGGTAGCCAACCCGCGC
>NZ_RZQG01001163.1:0-1625 GCF_003998635.1 Mesorhizobium sp. M7D.F.Ca.US.004.03.1.1 | reverse complement strand
GCGCGGCACTGGCGATGTATCTCGCCTGGGTGGGGTTCACCACGCTGGGTGCCGTGCTCGGCCCGATGCTCGGCCATGTCGAGACCTTCGGTTTCGACATGGCGTTTCCGGCCGTCTTCCTGGTGCTGATGCGCGGCATGTGGACGAGCATGGCCGCGGCGCGGCCGTGGCTGGTCAGCCTCGTCGTCGCGGCGCTGTTTTATCTCTTCGTCCCGGGCGCCTGGTATGTCGCCGCAGGGGCTGTATCGGGGCTCATCGCGGCCTGGCTGATGGCAGGTGATGCATGATCAATGCTGCGACCCTTCTCACCATCGTTCTGATGGCCGGCGTTACCTATCTGACCCGGATCGGCGGCTACGTCGTGTTGCGCAACCGCACGCTCAGCGCCCGCGCCGCGGCGGTGATGGAGGCGGCGCCCGGCTGCGTGCTGATCTCGGTGATCGCGCCGGCCTTCGTGTCGCGGAATCCGGCCGATCTTCTGGCTCTGGCCATCACTTTTGTTGCTGCCACACGGCTTTCCATGCTGCCGACCGTGCTGATCGGGGTCGCTTCGGCGGGCCTTTTAAGACATCTGATCGGCTAGAACGAAAAAAGGCAGGCGCGAACGCCTGCCTTTCGATGCGGATGAACTTTGGCGCCTTATGCGGCTGCTGCAACATCGCGGCTGGCTGCCACCACGGCATCGACCTTGGCGGTCGCCTTGGCGAGCGCTGCGGTCACCGCGTCAGGGCCCATGCCGACGCCTTCGATGCGGATGACGTCGACATCGGTCATGCCGAGGAAGCCGAGCACGCCGCGCAGGTAGGGAATGGCGTGATCGAACTGTACGGCAGCGCCTTCCGAATAGATGCCGCCGGAAGCCAGCACGATATAGACCTTCTTGCCGGTGACGAGGCCCTTGGGGCCGTTCTCGCCATAGGCAAAGCTCTTGCCGGAACGGGCGATGTGATCGACCCAGGACTTCAGCGTCGAAGAGATGTTGAAGTTGATGAAGCCGGTGGCGAGGATCACCGTATCAGCGGCGAACAGTTCGTCGAGCGCGACGTCGGAGACGCCGACGACTTCAGCCTGGCGGGGCGTGCGGGCTTCGACAGGCGTGTAGATGCCGCTGGCATAATCGGCGTCGATATGCGGCAGCGGGTTGGCGACGAGGTCGCGCACGACAAGCGTGTTCGACGGGTCGGCGGCAAGCAGCTTCTCGGCGAATTCGGTGGCGATGCGGGTTGAGTGCGAGGCAGCGCCGCGCGGGCTCGACGTTACAAGAAGAATGGACATAGCGGGTCTCTCCAGTGGAATTGAATTGTCCCGCCACATATGGGGCTATCGACCCATTCGATAAACTGGTATATTTTCTATACGATCCATCAATAAAATAGATACAGCAATGCAGCCGAACCCGACGCTCGACCAACTTCAGATATTTGTGACGGTCGCTGAAGCCGGCAGTTTCTCGGCCGCCGGCCGCAAGCTCAACCGGGCGCAGTCCGTTATCAGCTATGGCATCGCCAATCTCGAGGCGCAGCTTGGACTGAAGCTGTTCGAGCGCGAGGGCACGCGCGAGCCGCAACTGACCGAGATCGGCCGGGCGATGCTGGAGGACGCGCGGCGCATGGTCGGCGTGCTGC
>NZ_RZQG01001162.1:0-1629 GCF_003998635.1 Mesorhizobium sp. M7D.F.Ca.US.004.03.1.1 | reverse complement strand
GCAGGAGACCGGCTGCATGCGTGATCTCGCGGAAAAATGGTCCGTTGCACCGGACTGGCAGGGTGCGGTCATCACCACGCCGGGCCTCGCGGTGCGGGCAATCTCCGGCCTCGACCAGTTGCTGGTCAGCGGCGATCTCGACGCGTGGACGCGGGCTTCCGGGGTCGACGGGACTGGCGTGGGTGCCTTTGGAGCGGCACAGGGCGACCGCTATGCGGCGCGGCTGGCGCGCGACCGGCTGCTCGTGGTCTCGGACAGCCCGCTCGCCATCGCGACGGGCTGGCACGCGGACGGGTTCGCGGTGACGGCGATCAGTGCCGGGCTGCAAGTGTTCGAGGTCGAGGGCACGGCGCTCGATGCTTTCATCATGCGTGGAACGACACTCGATCCCAGCCAAACGAGTGCTAGTGCAGCGCTGTCCTTCGCGGGTATCAGCGCCATCGTCTATCGCCATGAACACAGGCTGCGCATCCACGCCGACCGTGGTCTTGCTGCCTATCTCTGGACATGGATGGAAACGGCGGCCGGCAACATCGCCGCAGGATCAGCCGATTAGCTGGCGACCTGTCAGAGCGAGAACGACCAGAACAAGCAGGCCAGTGTCGCGGCGGCGAACACCACGAAGAACAGGCTGCGCAGCAGCACGTTGCGGCGCAACTCGTTCATGACGAAGTGGCAACCGACGATCGCCGCCGCAAACAGGAACCGCCAGTTCAGCAATGCCCACACGGCGCTGCCCTGACCAAAAGCCCATCTGGCGGCGAGACAGCCGACGATTGCCGCGAACAGCGCGATCACGGTCCAGAAGATCGCGTCGGCGGCATGGGTCAGGACGATGCCGGCCGCCCTGATCGGCAGGATCATCATCAGCATCGCGCTGAAGAAATAGACAGCGGCAATCGGGATGAACACGCCGGCATCGGCAATGCCGTCAAGGCGCCTGACGCCGATCGCGCCATAGGGATAGCCGTGCCTGGCCACGGCCAGGCTCAACGCCATGAGCAAGGCGGTCAGCACGGCGACCAGTGCGAAGGATGTAAGGGCTTTGCTCATGACGTTCCCGTCCCAGACGAATCAGACAGGAACGGTTTTAGCGGGCGGTCGTAAATTGCGCGTAAGCGAGGGCGCTGCCCTCGCTTATTTCGAACACGGCGCGATCTGGCAAGGCAAGCTATTCGGCGGCGATCCTGCCTGCCGAGCGATTGGCCAGCACGAAGCCAACCTCGTCGACCGCCTGTGCCGCACGCTTCAGGATCGCCTCGGAGCGCAGCACGCCGTCGGTGAAATCCTTGTCGGTGGCGTAGACGGCGGTCGGCAGGGCAAAGGCTTCGAAGAAGCCGAACAGCGGCCGCAGCTGATGTTCGACGATCAAGGCATGACGCTCGCCACCGCCGGTCGCCGTCAGCACGATCGGCTTTCCTCGCAATGCCGCCGGATCGATCAGGTCGAAGAAATGCTTGAACAGACCGGTATAGCTGCCCTTGTAGGTCGGCGAGCCTACGACGAGCACGTCGGCGGCAAGGATCTGTTCCAGGATCGCGCGAGCCTGGCCGTCGAGATCGCGGGCCCATCTCGCCGTTCCCAGCGACGGGCCGAGATCCTCGATATCATAGGTGCTCGCCGATAGGC
>NZ_RZQG01001161.1:0-1633 GCF_003998635.1 Mesorhizobium sp. M7D.F.Ca.US.004.03.1.1 | reverse complement strand
GTGATGAAATAATGGTGCTCCATCGGCGTCACCGGCAGGTCGACACCGGCCATGCGGCCGAGCTGCTTCGCCCACAGCCCGCCAGCATTGACGACATGTTCGGCGATGATGGTGCCCTGCTCCGTCACGACATCCCAGCGACCGTCGGTGCGCGCCTTCAGCTCGACGACCCGGTTGCGCAGGATGATGTCGGCGCCGCGCTTCTTCGCGGCACCGGCATAGGCGTGCGTCGTGCCGTACGGGTCGAGATGGCCTTCGTTGGAATCATGCAGGCCGCCAAGGACGCCGGTGACGTCCACGATCGGGCAGATCGCCTTGATCTCGTCGGGCGTCACCAGCCGCGCGGTCTCGATGCCGACCGACTGGAACACCGCCCAGGCCGATTTCAGCCACTCCCAGCGCGCGGGATCGCTGGCGATGTTGACGCCGCCGGTCATGTGCAGGCCGATGTCTTGACCGGATTCGGCTTCGATCTCCCGGTAGAGATTGATGGTGTAGTCCTGCAGCGCCGCTACGTTCGGGTCGGCGTTGAGCGCGTGGAAACCGGCCGCCGCGTGCCAGGTCGAACCGGCCGTCAATTCGGCACGCTCGATCAGCGCCACATTGCTCCAGCCGAACCGCGTCAGATGGTAGAGCACCGAGGCTCCAACCACGCCACCTCCGATGACGACTGCGCGGTAGTGCGACTTCAAGGCTTCCCCTCCACGGCTGGTCCGAAGGCTGGACCATATACGCACTGGACATAAGTGTCTAGTGCCGGGGCGAGCGCGGCTTTTTTGTCGGCCTGAGACTGACGGATTCTTTCCGCCAGGCGCACGTTTTTATCGGCGCGTGAAGAAGACGGCGGGCATGCACCGCGCGCTGTCACGCAAGCATCATGTTCGCGCCGTAGACCGCGTTTCGGGGAGGCGCGCGCGGCATCATCGATGTCGCACCTCTTTCAGCTTTTCGCCCTGCGGCCGCTCCGGCACGCTTTGTCACAAAGAGGATTGTCCATGAAACACCTGTACCGAACCGCGTCGCTCGGCGTCGCGCTGGCCTTGTTCACCGCCTTGACGCCGGCGCTCGCCGACAACACCGCGACCGTCGGCGGCCTCGTCAACAAGGGACTGGTCGGCGTCGGCCGCATCCCCGCCGCTCAGCGCGACAAGTTCGGCGAGACGTTCGGTTCGGGCTCCGGCATGGCGATCGACACATCAGGCTGGACACATGGCGCCGATGGTTACAAGGGTTCGCTCTGGCTGCTGCCGGACCGCGGCTACAATGTCGTCGGCACCACCGACTACCGGCCGCGCCTCAACACGATCGGCATCGAATTTGCTCCGGTCGCACCGGGCGCGGCACCTGCTGCCGGCCAGGAGCAGACGGGCGTCAAGGCAGCGCTTGCCGACACCATGCTTCTCACCGACGACAAGGGCGCTGACGCCACCGGCCTCGATCCACTCAACGGCGTGCGCGCGGCAAGCGGCGACATGCCGATCCTGCCACAGGCCGACAATGGCAAGCTGGCGCTCGACAACGAAGCCATCGTGCGCCTGCCCGACGGTTCGATGTTCATCTCCGACGAATACGGCCCGAACATCTACCGGTTCTCCGCCGACGGCCATCTGATGTCGGCGACGCAGCCACCGGC
>NZ_RZQG01001160.1:0-1634 GCF_003998635.1 Mesorhizobium sp. M7D.F.Ca.US.004.03.1.1 | reverse complement strand
GAATACAGAAGGCACAGCAGCATGAACGCGGTAGCCAAGATAGACGAGAAAGTGACAGAGCTGGAGATGGAAGCACCGGAAAAGCCGGCCGCGCCCCCGGTGGCGGTTGCTCCTCCGGTCCAGCCAGCCTTGGCGCCGGTGAAGAAAAAGCGCCGGCTGGGCCGTCTCCTGCTGATGGTCGCGCTGCCCGCCGCGCTGGCTGTCGGCGGCGGTTACGTCTGGGTCACCGGCGGCCGCTACCAGGAGACGGAGAACGCCAATCTGCAGCAGGCCAAGGTGTCGATCGCTTCCGACACGGCTGGCCGTATCGTTAAAGTCGACATCTTCGATAACCAGCTGGTCAAACAGGGTGACGAGCTGTTTGCCATAGATCCCGAGCCCTACCGGATCGCTTTGGCGCAGGCCGACGCGGCGGTGGCGGGCGCGCGTCTCAATGTCGAGCAGCTGCGCGCGGCTTACGGCCAGTCGATGGCTCAGCAGAAATCCGACACCAGTCAGGTCGCCTTCGCCCAGTCGCAGTTCGACCGCGCCGCCGACCTTGCCCAGAAGGGCATCAACGCCAAGTCGTCGCTGGACGAAGCCAAGAACGACCTCGACAAGGCCAAGCAGCAGCTCGCCGTTGCCGAGCAAGGCATCATCAGCGCCAAGGCAGCCCTTGGCGGCAATCCCGACATCGAGACCGACAAGCACCCGACTGTGATGGCCGCGCTCGCCGCACGCGACAAGGCGGCCTACGATCTGGCGCAGACCACGGTCAAGGCGCCGGCTGACGGCGTCATCAGCCAGGCCTCGTCGTTCAAGGTCGGCCAGTATGTCGGTTCCGGCACGCCGCTGTTTTCACTGGTCGAGACCGGCGACACCTGGATCGCCGCCAATTTCAAGGAAACGCAGCTCACCCACATGAAGCCCGGGCAGAAGGCCGATATCGTGGTCGATACCTATCCGGGACGCACCTTCGAGGCGACGGTCAAGGCGATTGGCGCCGGCACCGGTGCCGAATTCTCGCTGCTGCCGGCCCAGAACGCCACCGGCAACTGGGTCAAGGTCACGCAGCGCATTCCCGTGCGTCTCGAACTGACCGATGCCGACGCCAAGATGGCGTTGCGCACCGGCATGAGCGCCACCGTTACCGTCGACACCGGCGTGGTGCGTGGCCTGCCGTCGATCTTCGGTCACGCCACGGCCGGCGAGGCCGCGCAGTAAAAATCAACAGAATCCCGCTGGGATCAGCGGGTGGAGGTGAATAGCAGGATTGGTCTGATGGGAGGAGCTGGAAGGATCAGAATTTGGGCGAAGCCGCATCGCAGCTCGACTGAAATCTGAAATCTTCGACGCAGACCCGTCGGTCCTCATGTTTCCGGGCGGCAGGCATCCGCTCATCAGAGACTCTCAGTCGATGTAACCCCCACATCGATAATCGCGTCCCACCGCGATGAGGGTCTCTCAACGGAAGGCGTTGCCGCCCGGAAACCCGTTGTACACGTTTTTGTTACCTGCTGGAAGTTCCCTGTCATGAGCACGCCTGAACCCTTCAAAGAAGTGCCGCATCGCGGCCTGATCACGGTCGCGCTCATGCTGGCGACGATCATGCAGGCGCTCGACACGACGATCGCCAACGTCGCGCTGCCGACCAT
>NZ_RZQG01000115.1:0-10732 GCF_003998635.1 Mesorhizobium sp. M7D.F.Ca.US.004.03.1.1 | reverse complement strand
GCAATTATGATCCATTTGTTCAACGGCTTTCAGAATCCCTTCGGTGGCAGCGACCTTGAAACTCTCGAACTGCACCGGCTGTTAAGTGCCGATTCCGAGGTGCGTCTTTGGGCAACCTCCTCCAGGGTGTCCGGCGAATTGATGCGGCATTTCCCGATACGCCGCATCTCACTGCCAAAGTGGGATGTGCCGGATGGCGGTACCTACGTCTTTCTCGGCGCGCATTGGCGCAACAAAATGTGGCCTTACCTGATCCCGCGGCCGCGCCGGCTGATCTACGTCTTCAACACCTTTCATCCGAAAGTCATTGCGCTGACGACGCGCATGCCACGCATGCTGGGCTGGCCCGCTGCCGAACTGGTGCTGATTTCCGATTTTCAAAGGCGCTTGCTGGGGGTCGACGGCGTCGTGCATCCGTCGCCGATCGACATTGAACGTTTCTCGCAACGACTGGCCCGACCGGACGGTCCGTTCACGGTGGGGCGGCTGAGTCGCGATGCGCCGGACAAGCATCACGCCGACGATGTGCCGCTCTACGAGGCATTGCTGGCGGATGGCGTTGCGGTGCGGATTCAGGGCGGGATGCCGCTCAAGGACAGGTTGGCGCCGCATCCGCGACTGGAACTCCTGCCGCAGGGCCAATTTGTGCCTGAAAAGTTCCTGCAGGGGCTCGACGCGTTCTACTATCGCACCAGCTCGAATGTGGTGGAGACGTTCGGCCGGGTGGTGTTCGAGGCGATGGCATGCGGCTTGCCCGTCGTCTGCCATTCGCAGGGCGGCTACGCCGACCATATCAGGCATGGCGAAAACGGTTTCCTGTTCGAAACGACGCATCAGGCGGAGCGGATCCTGGCCGATCTCAAAGTCGATCCGGTGCTGAGGGCGGCAGTCGGCCTCAAGGCCCGGCAGACGGTAGAGCAGCTGTTTTCGCCGCAGGCACTGCGGCAGCGGCTGGATTTTTATCTGAAATAGCTGCATCTCACCCTCGATCGTTTCCGAATACCGGGAACCGCGCCGGTGTCGATTGTGGGAGCGTACTTCCGACAGACGTTCGGCTCAGGCGGAGCGACGATGTCATCACTTGGAAATGTTGGCGTCAAAGCTGGCGGCGAAATCCTCGCCGCTCATTGTCAAAAGCTTGATCTGGTCGCGAATTCTTTCATCGCTCCAAGTCCACCACTCGGAGGCTTGAATGCGATCAACGACATCGGGAGAGAAACGATACCTGATGATTCTGGCGGGGCTTCCGGCGACGATAGCGTAGGGCGGTACATCCTTGGTCACGACGCTTCCGGCTCCGATAACGGCACCGTTTCCGATGGTCACACCGGACATGATTATTGCTCGCGCCCCTATCCATACGTCATGGCCGACCACAATCGGCCCCCTGGTGCCGAGGCCGTCAATGCCTTCGATCTTGGCGATGGCCAAGGCGATCTGACGCGTCGACACCAGATCCATCCGATGGGTCGCCCTGCAAAGGAACAGAACACCTTGAGCGACGGAACAGAAGGAGCCAACCGTCAGCGGGTTGTCCTCCGCACGGTATCCATCAATAGAGTTCTCATTTATTCCATACGAATGGCGCCCAATCGAAATTCCGGGCCAAGGCCATATCGGCTTTCGCAGCCCCAGTTTCACACGCAGTCCTCGAAAAAGTCCCACAGTCTTTTCCATATGGATTTGGTGCAACGAGTCTTTCGCACGCTCAACAAGCACTCACCTAACTCGAATCCCCCCACGGTGGGAGAAATGCCGCTGGGCCAGAAGGCGATTTCATCTACCTCGTGACAGTCCTCGGTGGGCAGGGATGGACATCAGAGCCGGGTATCGACTGGATAAAGGCGATAGTCTTCTCACGCCTAAGGCGGCAGATATCGAAAATCTGCCGAGCTATGCGCCTCGTTTCGACCACGAGTTTTCCGGCCGGGCTCCTCTTTGGAGCGTAGTTCGAAGCAGATTTCACCAGCCGCTCCTCACTAAGGAGGCTGGTCAACCCGGAGGCCTTCTCGCGTACAAGATCATTTTGCACACACAGCGCGGGCAAGAGTTGGTACACGGTTTTGCTTGACGACGTCGGAAGCGACGGATCGAAGATAACGTGATCAGCGGGCGCATCGAGATTTCGGGTGATCAGATCGCGCGCCGCTCGCTTCGAAACGATGTAACCGGCCGATCCGATGTGGAATCCATATAGCCTAGCCAGCGAAAACCCACGGCTGACGGAAGTGCGCTTCATCGCGATGACGGTCTTCCTTAGGTACGTCTCCAGCTTGACGACATCGGCATCGGCCGGAACCCATCCATCATCGGAAAGCATTGGGCCAGCCGCTTCACACAGCAGGACGTCATCTTCGAAGATCGCGCCAAAGGCATCATCACCATCCGCGATGATTTTCCAGCAAACCTTGTGGCTCATAAGGCAGGCCACTTCCGTCGCGGTTAAACCCGGTGAAGTTTCGGCAAAATCCCTTCGGTGCAACGCATCAACGGCAGGAACCCGATCGAACGAAACACCAATCTTCGCGAATTCAGCTGTGACATGGGCAAGTCGGTCCGGAGACCGATCGAGGTTGATGACCATGCATTTCATGATGCCTCCCCCCAAAGGCTATGTACCGATTATAGTTACTTCTTTGGAACACTTGCTTCAGGGCTATCTTGGCAGTTCCAACTTCCTCTGTCCATTCGACGAAGAATTTTTTGCTGTAGATAGTGTCCTCAAACTGACCTGTAGCGTTGCCAGATTCCATTGGCAAGTGGAGCCATAGACACCTTTTCCGCAGACGCTTGACGTACTATCGCACCGGCTCGCACGTTGAGACGTTCGGCCGGGTGGTGTTCGAAGCGATGGCCTGTGGTTTGCCTGTGGTCTGTCATTCGCATGCGGCTACGCCGACCATATCAGGCATGGCGAAAACGGTTTTCTGTTCGAGACGACACAACAAGCGGCGCGGATCCTCACCGATCTCAAAGCCGATCCGGGGCTGCTGGCGACGGTGGGCCGCGAGGCGCGGCGGACCGTTGAGCTGCTGTTTTCCTCGCAGGCGTTTCGACAGCGGCTGGATTTCTATCTGCGTTAGCGGCACATCATCCCCTGGACGAGCGAACACTCTCGGTGCAACAAGCCCGGCTGTTTGTTATCGATCCCGACATCGCGCTAAAGCTGGTATGCAAACGAACCATTGGGGCGGACGGGCAACGGCGCGCCACAGACCGAGCAGGACTCTTTTACCGATGACATTGATGGGCGCGGCGGCACTGCTGATCCTGGTCCTGACTTACGCCGGTGTCGCCATTGGCCGCATCCCGGGCCTGCGCCTCGACCGGGCAGGGATCGCACTGCTCGGCGGCGCCGCGATGATCGCCGTCGGCGCGCTCAGCATGGAGGATGCCTACCGGGCGATCAATTTCGACACCATCACGCTTCTGCTCGGCATGATGATCGTGGTGGCGCATCTGAAAGTGTCAGGCGCTTTTCGCGGCCTTGGCGCCGTCGCCATCGAGCACGCGCACGCGCCCTTCATGCTTCTGGTGATGGTGACGCTGCTGACCGGCGTGCTGTCGGCCTTCCTGGTCAACGACGCCATCTGCCTTGTCATGGCGCCGATCGTGGTCCACGTCACCCGTGTCATCAAGCGCAACCCGATCCCCTATCTGATCGCCACCGCCACCGCGTCGAATTGCGGCAGCGTCGCCACCATCACCGGCAATCCGCAAAACATGGTCATCGGCGCGCTGTCGGGCATTTCCTATCCGGCCTTTTCGGCAGCGCTCGCTCCGGTCGCCTTGTTCGGCCTCGTCGCGGTCGTTGTCATCATCCGCGTCGTCTACCGGGCCGAATTTGCCCGCACGGTCCAACTGACGCCCGAGGTCTCGCGTGGCCGCATGCATAAGGGGCAGGTGCTGAAGGCGGTGGTGGTCTGCATCGGACTGGCAATCGCCTTCTTCGCCGGCGTGCCCGTCGCCAAGGCCGCGCTCATCGGCGGTGCCATCCTCTTGCTCACCCGCGCCATCAAGCCGGAACGCATCTACCGCGAGATCGACGGTCCGCTGCTGTTCATGTTCGCCGGTCTGTTCGTGGTCGTCGCCGGCGCTGAAAAGACACTTCTCACGCCCGACATGATCGCCTCGGCAAAGAACCTCGGGCTGGACGATGTCTGGCGGCTGTCCGGCTTCACCGCGGTGCTCTCCAACATCATGAGCAATGTCCCGGCCGTGCTGGCGCTCCGGCCTTTCATACCCGGCCTCGAAAACCCCGAGCGGGCCTGGCTGGTCGTCGCCATGAGTTCGACGCTGGCCGGCAATTTCACGCTGCTGGGTTCGGTCGCCAATCTGATCGTCGCCGAACAGGCACGGGCCGCCGGTACGCCGCTGTCATTCGGCGCTTTCTTCAAGGTCGGCTTGCCGCTGACGCTGATAACGCTGGCGGCCGGCACCGCATGGCTGGCCTTCGGGTTCTAGAGGGAGCGGCAAAGCAATGGTGAACACCAATCAAGGCGAAAGCGCAGATCTGATCCGCCGGGCGGTGGTCGCTTTCAATTCCGGCAATCACGGCCAGGCGACGCATCTATGCGAACTGGGCCTGAAGCAACACCCGGACGATCCGGCACTTTGCCATCTTCTGGCGGCGGTTCTGTTCGCCAGGGCGGACTTGTCGGGGGCTCGCATGCGCATCGAGACGAGTCTGGCAGCTCGTCCGGACAACGTGCCCGCCTTGATTCTCGCGTGCAGGATTGCCCGGGCCGACGGCCGGTTCGAAGCAGCATTGCAACCGCTGGATCGTGCGGCAAAGCTGTCGTCACAGGCGGAAATACTGATCGAGCGGGCACGTACCCTCGATCAGGCAGGCAATGCTTTGGCCGCGCGCGAATGTTGGACACTTGTCTTGCAGCGGGATCCGAAATCCGAGGAAGCTGCGGCGCACCTCGGGCGCCTTGCCTGGCAACGCGGTGCGTCTGTTGAGGCAGAGGGCTTGCTCGAACGCGCCGTCGCCGGCGGCGGGCATCCGGCTGCCTGGTTTGATCTCGGGTTGGTGCGTCAGGACATGCGCAAGTTCGGCGGCGCCGCCCAGGCCTATCGACGCGTACTGGAGATGAGCCCGGATTCCCCGGAGGCTGCCGTCAATCTGGGCGTCGTCTTGCAGGAAACTGGTGATCTCGATGAAGCAATGCTGGCGTATTCAACGGCCTACCGTCTGCGCCCATCCACGTTCGGCGTCATCGCCATGGCACTTACATCGGCACCGAGTGGTCGGCTGTGGCTTGATGAGGAAGCGCTGCGTCGCTCACTCGCTGGTGGAGCGCGCCCGCCGGGCGCGAAACCGTTTGCGGTAGACACCCGGCGTTGACAGGACATCCGCGACCGTCTGCGCATAGGCGGCCTGCCGCGTCTCGTCGAACACCTCATATTCCAGCTGCGGCGCGGCCCGCGGAACCGCAAAGCACTGCGCGACCGGGGTTCCTTTCCCGAGCACGCCGGAGAACCCAGGCTCCGTCCAGATCGCCGGGAAATTGATGCCGCCATCGCTGAACCGGTCGGAATCCACCAGGCCCGTCACCAGCCTGAAGGGAAGATCCTCGCGATTGACCGGATGCATCGCGAACAGCGACCAGCCGTCCTCGACCTCGATGGTCCAGAAGCTGTTGAATTTGAGGGCGGCTTGACCGGGCGTAGCAAACGGGCTGCCGGCGAGCTGCCCCGGCGTGTGGAAGCTCAATGGCGCTCTGGGGTGGTTCTGTGTAACCGGGTCTGGAATCTGCCAGTCCCAGGAAAAGGTGCCTTTGTCGACGACGACGTCGCACGGCAGCAGGACCATGAAACCGTAGGTCATCGCATCGACAACGGGTGGGCACTGCTTGAGCGTGCGAATGTCGCGGCCGTGGATCGCCGAATAGGCGGTGGCGGGCATGGCGCGCAGCCAATCCGGCAGAGCGCCGCGCGCCGGGATCGGGCGGGGCAAATGCTCGACCAACATTGGATCACATCGGAAGATGATACGCATCACCGCCTCCTGGCATTGCGATACCACGCTTGCCGGCTGCGTTCCAAGCCACGGCAAGTCAGTCCTTGTTCTGCGATCGCGCCCGCACAAGCGTCGCCGCGGCGTGCCCTGCTGCCCCGATATAGTCGGGGTTGTGGTGGATCAGCATGCTCGAGAAGGCGCCGTCCATGAGCAGAACGATCTCGCGCGCCAGCATATGCGGCGCGGTGACGCCGCGGGCCGACAGTTCGGCGGCGAGCCATTTTTCGAAATTTGTCTTGTGCCGCGATCCGGCCTTGACTGCCGGGTGTCCAGGCATCGAGGCAAGCTCCGCGGCCGTGCGCAGAAACCCGCATCCTTTCCATTTGGGATGGCGGGCGACACGCGCCAGATTGGTGAAAATCGCTTCGACCTTGCGGTCGGCACCACCTTCAGCGGCATCGAACCAGCCGGCCATCTGCTTCAGATTGGGCTGGTCGCGAGCATCGAGATAGGCAGCGATCAGATCGTCCTTGCTCTTGAAGTGATAGTACAGCGTCCGCTTGGTCAGCCCGGCTTTTTCGGCGATGGCATCGACGCTGACGCGGCCAATCCCTTCGGCATAGAAGAGCTTCGTCGCGGCATCGACGATGCGTTTGCGGGTAGGGCTGGATGCTTCAGGCATAGCCTCAAGTATACCGACTAGTGAATATACAAGCAATCGAAAACCTGATCCCTTCCGGTCAACGCATGCTGGAAAGGAAGCCAAATGACCGATCTTGTCCTCAACGAGACCAGCGATGGGATCGCCATCCTCACCCTCAACCGGCCGGAGAAACTCAACGCACTGAACTATGCCCTGATCGATCGCCTGCTTGCGATCCTCGACGACATTGAAGTCGACGACGGTGTTCGGGCGGTCATTCTTACCGGAGCAGGGGAGCGGGCGTTTTCGGCGGGCGGCGACATCCCCGAATTCGCGGCCAGTGTGGCGCTTGGCGTCGATGTCGCGATACGGGACTTCGTCATGCGCGGGCAGCGGCTGACGGCAAGGCTGGAGGCCTTCCGCAAACCCGTCATCGCCGCCGTCAACGGAATTGCCTTCGGTGGCGGCTGCGAAATCACCGAGGCCGTGCCGCTGGCTATTGCCAGCGAACGCGCTTTGTTCGCCAAGCCGGAAATCAACCTTGCGATGCCGCCGACTTTTGGCGGAACGCAGCGTTTGCCCAGGCTGGCCGGGCGCAAGCGGGCGCTGGAACTGCTGTTGACCGGCGACTGGTTTCCGCCGCAGCGGGCCCTTGAACTCGGCCTCGTCAACCAGGTGGTGCCGCATGGCGATTTGATGCCGGCCGCAATCGGCCTGGCTAGGCGTATCCTGCGGCACTCCGATCTGGCGGTCGCCAGCATCCTCACGGCGGTGACGCGCGGCCTCAACCAGAGCATCGCCGAAGGCCTGCTGGTCGAGGCCGAGCAGTTCGCCCGCATGGCCCCGACCGGCGATCTGCGCGAAGGGCTGGATGCCTGGATCGCACGCCGCGAGCCCCGCTATGACGGGTCGTGGACGCATATCGCGCGCCCTGATGAGGCCAGGCGGGCCTCGTTGGCGCTGGATCAGGGCGCCACCACCAAACGGCCTTTCATGTTGGGGTGGAAGCGGCAGAAATAGTCGACCGGTCCCGCGGTCTTCAATGTCAGGCTTGCGGATTTCTTCGGCGGGATCATCACCTCCCAGCTACCTTTCACGGTGGCCGTGTGGGCGAACACATCCTTGTTCACCCACTCGATCGTGTCGCCGACCTTCGCCTCGACGGTGGCTGGCGAGAACACCAGCCTGTCGATGGTGACCTGGATGGTCTCAGCTCGCGCCGGAACGAGACCGGCGGCCAGCGTCAACGCAATCCACAGATGGCGTTTCTGCATGCTCCCGGTCCTTACTTCAGCATGCCGGCGACATGTTCGGCGTGCTGCTCATGGCCCTGGAAAATCTTCAGGCCGGTTTCCAGCAGGCTCTTCAGCTCGGCATTCTGCGCCGACGGGATCAAAAGGGTTTCGAGCGCGCCGTTGACCTGCTTGTGATAGGCGACCTCGTTGTCGACATAGGCCTTGTCGAAGGCAGCACCGTCGAGCTTGGCGAGCTTGGCCCTCTCCTCGGCGGCCGCCTTGCTCAACGCCTGGCTGGTGGCGTTGTCTTCCGGCGTGACCTTGAGTTTCTTCACCAGGTCGAGCGCCTGCACATTCACGGCTTCATGATCGCGAACCATGTCTTTGGCGAAATCCACGACTTCCTTGGTCTTCGATTTCTCGATCGCCAGCTTGGCCGCTTCAACATCGATGACCCCGGCCGTGTAGGCAATGTGGGCGATCTGCGGATCGGTCGGCTTGTCGGCGGCTTGTGCGAACGGGGCAGTGCCGAGCAGCAGCAGGGCGGCAAGGGCAGCAGTGTGTCGGATAGACATGGCATCTCCTTCGTCCGGACGCTGAAATCGCCCCGGACAGTGTTTCTCGGTTGACGGTCATTGGATGCTGGTCAGCGGCAAACGTTCCCGCCAAAATCAACTGAATCCGGTGAGGGCCAGCTTTCCAGCCCGAGCCGCCGCAAGACGGTTCTGGTCAGCCTTTCGCAACGTCGGCCGGCGAAGGGGAAGGCATCGAGCAGCACCGGCCCGATCTGGTCGTCCAGTGCCTTGCGCACCAAAACGCGGGCACGGTGCAGCCTTGTCTTGACGGTTTGTGGCCGCACGCCGAGAAGATCGGCGGTCTCTTCGATGCTCAGCCCCTCGATCACCCGCGCCACGAACACCGTCCGGTAGACATCGGGAAGGCTGTCGGTGGCCCGTTCGACCAGTTGGAGGATCTGCCGTTGCGCCATCGTCCGCTCCGGATCGTCGCTGGGGTTGAGAGGGAACTGGATGATCTCGGCTTGCGGATTTTCCGGCAGTGCCACCGTTCTGCGCCTTTTGCGCAGGCGGCCGAGCGCCTCGTTGATGACGATGCGCGACAGCCATGTGGCGAGCGAGGAGTCGCCGCGAAACGCATCGAGATGGGCGAAGGCCCTGACATAAGCCTCCTGGACGATGTCCTCGGCCTCGCTGTCATTGCGCACGACGCCGCGCGCGATCCGGTAGAGCCGCTGATTGTGTGTCTTGATGATGGTGCGGAAGGCATCGCCGTCGCGCGCCAGCGCCCGCCGCACGAGATGCATGTCGCCTGACTCAGCAGAAGGCACGGCCGTCAAGACAGCAGGCATGGCCAGTTTCCTCAACCCAATCTCCGAACCGGAACCCCGACTGAGAGATTGGACGCCGTTGCCGGCAAAAGGTTCCCGAAGATTTTTCGCCGGGTCCGGCGGCAGCTACCCTACCGCGCCCGGTGAGGGTCTGTCAGCAGCCTGCAGGCGCGCGGTGGCCGCCAGGAGATCGGTCTGGGTAATCAGCCCGAGAATCCGCTTGTCGTCGTCGACGATGATCACCGCATGGCTGCGGCCGTCGGTGAGCACGGGCAGCAGACCCATGGCGGTGAAACCGGCGGCGGCTGTCGCTGCGGGCGTTATCACGGATCCAACCGTGCCGGAGGCCAGGGTCAGTTCCCGCAATCCCACGGTGCCTGCCAGCCTTGCCTCGGCGTTGACGACCGGCAAGGTGCGGATGTTGTGGTCAAGCAGCAATTGGCGCGCCGCGTCGGCCGAGGTGTGCGCGTCGACCGAGATCACATCACGCGACATGATGTCCTCGCACAGAAGGGTCTTGTGCGAGCGCACCATCGCCTGCAATTCGACTTGCCGCAGCAGTCGGTCGAGATCGTTGCGATCGATATCGAACGTCTCGTCGAGTGCGCCAAGTGCTGCATCGATGTCTTCGGACCGAAAGCCGACGCGCGACTGTGCCGGCGGATCGACGGTGCCGTGGCTGTTCGCCGGTGCTGCGACCGGCACATGCGGATAATTGCGCCGGGCCAGTCTGTGGAAGCCATAGCCGAGCGCCACCAGCAGGATCGAGTTCAGCGCCACCGGCACGAATGGAAACAGGAAGCCGGCGCTGATGACGGCAGGCCCTCCCAGCACCGCGGTCAGGGCGGCCGCCCCGCCCGGCGGGTGCAGGCAGCGCGTGAACGACATGGCGGCGATGGCCAGCGCCACCGCGATGCCGGTGGCAAGGGCGGTTTCGTGGATGAAATGCGCCACGATCACGCCGACCAGTGCCGACATCGTGTTGCCACCGATGATCGACCATGGCTGCGCCAGCGGACTGGCCGGCACCGCGAACAGCAGCACCGCCGATGCTCCCATCGGCGCCACCAGCAGCGGCACGTGCGGGCCGTTGCCGAGCACCAGACCGCCGATCACGCCGGTCAATGCAATGCCGATCGTCGCGCCGATGCAGGCGATGATGCGCTCGCGCAGCGTCGCGCCGGCAAGAATAGGAACAAAAAGGCGGAAAGCCATGACGTCGAAAACTCTGCCGGTATTCCAGGGGGAAATCGAAACCGTGATGATCGCACCGCAATGGCGCGACCTCGTGGAATTTGAAAGCCAAATTGATCCGCCAAGCCACGATTTCTGAGAATAGAATTCCGCTATGTTACGGCTGCATCCATCACGGCGGCATCCGGGGTTGCGTATCGCGGGCGCGTATTTCACCAGTCTTTCGAGGTGCTTGCGATGGTCTGCTGAATCAGTTTGGCGAGTGCCTAATCGTTCAGGCAGCCGCCGCGGCGGTCAGGCCGCGCAGAATGTCGGCTTTCAGGTCGTCGACATCCTCGAGGCCGATCTGC
>NZ_RZQG01001159.1:0-1635 GCF_003998635.1 Mesorhizobium sp. M7D.F.Ca.US.004.03.1.1 | reverse complement strand
GGGTGGCGCTGATGGTCACCAACACCAAGCCGGTCATCATCACCAACGAGTATTATTTCGCCATCTTCGGCGAGGGTTCAGTGCTTGGCATTCCGGCGCCGATCCTGTGGACGCTTGGCGTCGCCATCGCCGGCATCCTGCTGCTTCATTACAGCGTCTACGGGCGGCGGGTTTATGCCGCGGGCGGCAATCCCACGGCGGCACTCTATTCCGGTGTCCATATCAAGCAGGTCACCACGCTGGCCTTCGTGCTGACCGGGACGCTCGCCGGGCTGGCATCACTGATCCTGTCGGCGCGTTCGCACGCGGCGCGGCCCGACGTGGTGCAAGGCATGGAGCTCGACGTCATCGCCTCGGTGATCCTCGGCGGCTGCAGCCTGTTCGGCGGCCGCGGCTTTGTGCTGGGCACGCTGCTCGGCAGCCTCATCATCGGCACGCTCAACAACGGGCTGGTGCTGCTCGGCGTCAGCTCGTCGCTGCAACTCGTCATCAAGGGAGCAATCATCGTCGCCGCGGTCGCCTTCACGAGGAGGTAAGGCGCGCATCTCGCGGACATTAGCAGAAAACGCCGGCTCCAAACGGCAAATAGAACGTCAACGATCAACGGAGGAAAGTCATGAAACAACAGGCACGAATCCTATTCGGTACATTGAGCCTCGCCGTCAGCGCCTTCGCGCTGTCGACGTCCATGAGCCTGGCGCAGACGCCCGACACCTGCGTGACCGGCGTCGACCTCGCCACGCTTGGTCCCAAGGGCATTGTCGGGCAGGGCCCGCACGGCGAAAAGGCAGCCTCGCCCGACGAACTGAAATTGACCGATGACGAAGCCGCCAAGGTCAAGGCCGGCAAGTTCAAGGTCGGCATTTCCATGCAAACGGTGAACCTCGACTGGTCGCAGTTGCAAGTGGCGGGCATCAGCGAAACGCTGGCCAAATATGGCGTGACCGTCACCGGGGTGGCGTCGGCCGAATATCAGGTCGACAAGCAGATCGCCGATATCGAGAACACCATCCAGCAGCACCCCGACGGCATCATTTCGATCCCCGTCGATTTCACCGCGACGGCACCGACCTACAAGAAGGTGTCGGAGGCCGGCATCAAGCTGGTGTTCATGGACAGCATCCCGGTTGGCCTCTCATCTCCGAAGGATTTTGCCTCGATGATCTCGGCCGACAGCCAAGGCAACGGCCAGATCGCGGCGACGATCCTGGCGTCCTGCATGCCCAAGGGCGGCACGATCGGCCTGGTCAATTTCGGCGTCGACTATTTCAGCACAAATGAGCGCACCAAGGGCGTCAGCGAGTGGATGAAGAAGAACCGGCCCGACATCGTCATGAAGCAGGTCGACTTCACCGATCCCTCGAAGGTGTCGCAGATTGCCGGCGATTTCCTCACCGGCAATCCTGATGTGAAAGGCCTGTTTGCCGTCTGGGACCAGCCGGCGCTCGACACGCTGTCATCGATGCGCGCGCAGGGTATCGATATTCCGATCACCACGGTCGATCTCGGCCTGCAGTCGGCGATCGAGATCGCCAAGGGCGGCCCGCTCAAGGCAACCGGCTCGCAGCGCCCCTATGACCAGGGCGTCGCCGAGGCGATGGCCATGATGAAGGCGCTGATCGGGCAACCTACGCC
>NZ_RZQG01001158.1:0-1637 GCF_003998635.1 Mesorhizobium sp. M7D.F.Ca.US.004.03.1.1 | reverse complement strand
GCCATTGCGTCGCAGCAGATCCTCCAGGCCGGCCTTGCCGGCCTGGGAGGAAATGGCCGGCCAGGCCGGCCTGGAGGATCTGCTGCGACGCAATGGCTGCCTCTACCTCTATCGCCGCGAAAGCGATTTTGCCGCCGGGGCCGGCGGCCGGGCCATGCGCGCCGGCTTCGGCATTCACCAGGAGATTCTGACGTCCGACGAGGTGGCAGCACTCGAGCCCGGCCTGCCGGCGAGCGGGGCGCGTGGGTTGTACTTCCCGGATTCGATGAATGTCACCGACCCGAAGGCGGTGATGCAGAGATTGCTGGGCGCGGCCACCGCCCGTGGTGTGTCAGTGAGGCAAGCTGAGATTGCCGGGTTGCAGGTCGAGGCAGGCGGTGTCCGGCTCAGCGGCCCCGGTTTTCGCATCAAGGCGGGTACGGTGGTGATCGCCGCCGGTGCGCGGTCGCGCGCGCTGGCTGCGCAAGCCGGCGACAGGATTCCTCTCGAGACCGAGCGCGGCTATCACCTGGAATTCCGGACCGATGCGCCGCTGCTGACCCGGCCTGTCTGCCCAGTCGATCTCGGTTTCTACCTGACGCCGATGACCGGCCGCTTGCGGGTCGCCGGAACCGTAGAGCTCGGCGGGCTCGCCGCGCCACCAAACCCGCGCCGGCTGGCGCTGCTCGATCGTGGCGTCAGGCAATTCTTCCCCAAGCTCGGCCCGCCTTCATCGGAATGGCTCGGCTTCCGGCCGTCCCTGCCGGATTCGAGACCGGTCATCGGCCCTTCGCATGGCAGTTCCCGGGTGATCCATGCTTTCGGTCATGGCCATCTTGGCCTGACGCTCGCCCCGATCACGGCACGGCTGGTCGCCGACCTGATCGGCGGACGCGGCGATCCAGCGCGCCTCGCACCGTTTGCAGTGGATCGTTTCGGTCGCTGATCAATCGGTGCCTGCGTCCTGGTTTAGTGCGCGAAAACCTGCTCCAGCGAGCGAAAGCCCTTGAATTCCAAGGCATTGCCCGAGGGGTCGCGGATGAACAGCGTCGCCTGTTCGCCGGGCTCGCCCTTGAAGCGGACCATCGGCCGTTCCAGCCAATCGATGTCGTCGCGCGCCTCCAGCCGCGTCGCCAGGCGCTGCCAGTCGTCCATCAGCAGCACGGCGCCGAAATGCGGGATCGGCACGGTGATGCCGTCGACCTTGCCGTCACTGGGAGCCTGTGCGGCCTGCGGCCGCAGATGCGCCGACATCTGGTGGCCGAACAGGTCGAAGTCTACCCAGGTGGTTGACGAACGCCCGATCGCGCAGCCCAGCACCTCGCCATAGAAAACGCGGGTTTCATCGAGATCACGGACCGGAAAGGCAAGATGGAAGGGTGTCATCGAAAATGCTCCGAGCAGGCTGGGGACCGATTTTGCGTCACAGGGTTCGCGATTTGAACCGTCGCCCCGCATTTTGATTGAAGCCTATGCCATTGCACAAGCCGGACCGGAACAATAGATGGGTGGACAACGGCCAGACGCCGGCCGCACCAGCAGGATTTCAGGCATGACCGATATATCAGACGCAGCAAAATTGACCGACCGCGTCGCGGCTCTGGTCGAGGCTGCCAAGAAGGCCGGTGCCGATGCCGCCGACGCGGTCGGTCAATTTT
>NZ_RZQG01001157.1:0-1643 GCF_003998635.1 Mesorhizobium sp. M7D.F.Ca.US.004.03.1.1 | reverse complement strand
AAGAAATGGTGCGTCGTGTCGGCTTCGAAGCCGAATGTCTCTCCGGCGAGGTGAAAGGCACTGATCTGCCGGCGGCCGTCGGCAAGCAGGCGGTAGACGCGGACGGCGCCGAATTCCACCTGGTAGAAGGCTCCGGCCTTTTCGCCCTGGGCGTAGATTTCGGCGCCGGCGGGATAGAAGCCGAGTGGTTGCAGCAGCGCGGGCTCGAAAGCCTCCGGCCGGTTGGGCAGGGCAGACCGTGAAGGCAGCGAAATTCTGGAGGCGGTGTAGGCGTGCATGGCTGTTTCCCGGTTGATCCGTGACACAGCAATCGCGCGAATCCGGGGGCCGCGAAATTCGGTTATATCCCTACGGGAAACTACCTAGAGCCGCTCCTCTTGAACCGGTCCAGCCATCGCTTTCGCCGGTCGCGGCAGTGAAGACAACTATTCACCCGCCTCGCGGCCCGACACCTGCTCGATCAAGATACGAAAGAAAACGTGGGGTGCGCTGTCCGACACCGGAGGCATGACCGGCTTGAGGGCGCCGGGCTCCCACCAGTCAGCGTGCTTGCTCAACACCGACCATGCGTGGTCGCGCTCGAGCTTGTGACCAATCCGGTCCGGCAGTTCTTCATAGCGGCCATCGACGACGACGCTTCTCCAGCCTCGCCCCTGGCCGCGTTCGCCCACCTGGACGGACACCAGTGGATTGGCGCGCATCCAGTCGATCTTCTTGCCGGGCATGGAAAACGCGTAGAGGTGGTTGTCGGCGTGCGCATAGTGCACCGGCACCACATAGGGCTGCCCATCCTTCGCGCACGCCAGATGGCCGACACGGTTGGCGGTCAGCATTTTCGTGCATTCTAGGGCGGATAATGTGCGGATCAGCATGTGCGAGCTCCTGAGTTTATTGGCCGTCCCACAGACTGTTGGCCCAGTCGCCGGGGGGCGGTCATTGATCGCGATCAAGGCAGGCTTACCGCTCGCGGGCAGCGGCATGAGCGGCAATTTCGCAAAATGATTCAAATCAAGGCGCGGCTTGCCGCTTCCCCCGATCATGGGGAGATGTGGAAGCCAATCCTGAGCGCTCCGTTTGGTCGCGAACTCGAACTCGCCGTCTTCGACGAGGATGGCGAACATGCGCTCGTATTTCCCTGTATAAAGGGCCAGCAGGGTTGGAAGAATGCTGGGACTGGCGTGCGCGTCGATATCCGCCCGACCCATTGGCGCTACTGGAAGTCGAAGGCAGTGCCGACAGACGACGGCAAGTCTCTCGGGGACGCTTGCTAGGGTTTGGATTCCACGATCAATGCCATGCGCACGAGATGCGACAGGCTGCCCGCGGCCATCTTGCTCATCACATTGGCACGATGAATCTCGACGGTGCGCGGACTGATACCCAGATCATAAGCGATCGTCTTGTTGGGCAGACCCGAAACGAGCCCGTCCAGAACCTGCCGCTCCCGCTCCGAAAGTGTGGCCAGGCGCGCGTGGATTTCCGCGGATTGCGGATGCGTTGCGCCTACCTGATCGCGGTTGTCCAACGCCGAGCGGATCGCATCGATCAAAACCTGGTCGTCGAACGGTTTTTCAATGAAGTCGGAAGCCCCTTCCTTCATCGCCTGAACGGCCAGCGCCACATCGGCGTGCCCCGTCATGACG
>NZ_RZQG01001156.1:0-1646 GCF_003998635.1 Mesorhizobium sp. M7D.F.Ca.US.004.03.1.1 | reverse complement strand
CCGCCGACGAGCTTGAAGCCTCTGCCGGCGACATCGAGCTGTCCGATGGTGTTGCCCGCATCGTCGGCACCGATCGCACGATCGATTTTTCCGCCATCGCCAAGGCCGCCAAGACGCCGGATGATCTCAAAGGCTTCGGCGAGTTCGTGCAGGACGAGTGCACCTACCCCAACGGCACCCATATCTGCGAGGTCGAGATCGATCCCGACACCGGCGCCACCGAGATTGTCCGCTACACCATCGTCGACGATTTCGGCGTCACCGTGAATCCGATCCTGCTCGCTGGCCAGGTGCATGGCGGCGTCGTGCAAGGCATCGGCCAGGCACTGACCGAGGACACCATCTATGGCGAGGACGGGCAACTGCTGACGGCGAGCTTCATGGACTACGCCATGCCGCGCGCTGACAATTTCCCGTTCTTTCATTTCGAGACCCGCAACGTGCCGTCGACGACCAATGCGCTCGGCATCAAGGGGGCAGGCGAGGCCGGCACCATCGGTTCGACGCCGGCCGCACTCAATGCGGTGACCGATGCGCTTTGGCGCGCCTACGGCGTCAGGCACATCGACATGCCGGCGACGCCGGCGCGCATCTGGGCAACGATCCGGGAAGCCGCGGGAGCGTGACAGCAGGCCCAGGCAGCTCCACAGCCGCAGCCAGCGATCGTGCCGGCGGGCACAACACGCTCACCGGCATCACGCTCAAGATCATCTCGGTGGCGGTCTTCGTCGGCATGCAGACCTGCATCAAGGCCGCAGGCACCGTTCCGGCGGGCGAGATTGTCTTCTTCCGCTCCTTCTTCGCCATCTTCCCGATCATCGCGTTTCTGGCCTTCAAGGGAAAACTTGGCACTGCGTTCACCACCAAGCGGCCGTTCAACCACATCGCGCGCGGCCTTGTCGGTGTCTGCGCCATGGGGCTTGGCTTTTTCGCGCTGACCCGGCTGCCGCTGCCCGAAGCGATCACGCTGAACTATGCGCAGCCTTTGCTGGTGGTCGTGTTCAGCTCGATCTTCCTTGGCGAGGCCATCCGCGTCTATCGCTGGAGCGCGGTCGCGGTCGGCCTGGTCGGCGTGCTGATCATCTCCTGGCCTGAGTTGACGCTGCTGAGTTCCGATGAGGCGCTCGACGACCAGGAAGTGCTTGGCGTCATGGCCGCTCTTGTCGCGGCGGCGATCTCGGCCGTCGCCATGCTCTTGGTGCGCAATCTCGTGCAAAGCGAGCGCACCGCGACCATCGTCCTGTGGTTTTCGGTGACGGCGAGCATCATGTCGCTGCTGTCGCTGCCGTTCGGCTGGCAGGCGCTGACGCCACTCCAGGCGGCTCTTCTGGTTGCCGCCGGCTTCTGCGGCGGCCTCGGCCAGATCCTGATGACGGCGGCGTATCGCCATGCCGAGGCCTCGGTCGTGGCGCCGTTCGAGTACACCTCGATGATCCTCGGCGTCGTCGTCGGCTATCTCGTCTTCGGCGACGTCGCCACGCTGAACATGCTCGTCGGCGGCCTGATCGTCGTTGCCGCCGGGATTTTCATCATCTGGCGCGAGCGTCAGCTTGGCCTGGAGCGCACCCGCACGCGAAAGGCATCTTTGCCTGAAGGGTGATTACGACAGTTCGGCCCGCTCCTTTGCCAATCGCACCAGCACCGTC
>NZ_RZQG01001155.1:0-1648 GCF_003998635.1 Mesorhizobium sp. M7D.F.Ca.US.004.03.1.1 | reverse complement strand
CAGTCAGGCTGCGCAGCGGCGAATTGCAGGCGTTGAGCACGCCCGACAGCGCAACGCCGGCGATGACGATCGGGATCGTCGCCAATATGATCCAGAGCGCCAGCCGGAAATGCCGGTCAGCGAAATCGCGTCGCGCCAGTGCGTCGAGCGACCCAAACAGAGTATCCCTGACGTCACTCCAGAAATAGCTGACCACCGCGGCAAGGGCCGCAAGCTGCATGGCAGCGGAGAAGGCGGAACCGGGATCTTGCCAGCCGAGCACGGCCGGCACGATGCGCATATGGGCGGTCGAGGAAATCGGCAGCAGTTCGGTGATGCCTTGCACCACGCCGAGGAACGCCACCTTGGCAAATCCCAGGCCGACGAAGCCCGTGTCCAGGCCTTGAGTGCAGATGTCGGCCAATGTCGAATTCCATGCATGAGAGATCGGACTTGCGCGGACCGACCAGTATCGGTCAATCCCGGGCAAGCCTTATCGTCATGGGCAGGATAATCAATTTACGGATTTGTAAGCTGGTGTCGGGATGCACGCGATTCAAAACCAGCCCACCTTGGGGCCAGCTTGATATTCATAGGGAAAATCGCAACGTGATTAGTCGCAACGCGATTTACGGGCAGAGCCAGAGTTTCTGGCATGTCCTGGCGATCACATGCGCCGGCGGCACGTCAGGTTCATCGACGGAGGGCCGGCGAACCCGTTCGAGCAGCATGCGCACCTGTTCGGGGCGCACACGATCGCGCTCCATCACAAGCAGGACCATCGGATCGCTCAAAAGCTCATCCAGGGTGCTGATGCTGTCGTTCATCCGTCGTCTCCTCGAATGCCGTGCCCGCGCCCCTTAAATAGGGAGACAAAGATGGCCCGCCAATGACGCTTTGCCGGCTATCTCGTGTCTCTTTCGATTAAATTTTGGTCATGGTTACGCTCTTCCTTCTCTCCCTGCGGACGAAGGAAAAACTAGCCTGGCGGCGGAGCGCCTTCGTACTGCGGCAAGCCGTCATCGAGCATCAGCCAGGGCTGCTTCGAGGCCGTGAAAATATGCATTTGCGGCTTGAAAACTGTGGGATCGTCGAGCGAAGCTGTGGTGATGCCGATGATGCCCGCGGAATCGCGCCGGGAGAACATCGTCGTGCCGCAGCTCGGGCAAAAGCCGCGTTTGAGGTCCGGCGAGGAGTTTATCGTCGCCAGTGGCCCGTCCACCGTCAAATCGTCGATGCGAAACAGCACGCGGGCGTTGAAGGCGGCACCGATCGCCCTCTGGCAAACCCGGCAGTGGCAGATGCGTTCGTTGATGGGGGCCGCGTCCGTGCGGTAGCGCACCGCCTTGCACAGGCATCCGCCCTCATATCTTGCCATCGCCCGGATCCATTGGTGGAGAGAATAAGCGGCACCGTAGCGGCGGGACCGATTGGGTCAATTGAAAAGCTTTGATACAACGTCATCGATTATGGTGATGCGGGTGGAACTGAGGCCATGACGGCGGACATCGAAACCATCGGCATTGCGGACCTGTTCGGGCCGCCCTCGCCCGCTCGCGACCGCACCGACGCCAGGATCATGGCGGCAGCCTCCGGAATCGGCTTCATGGCGGTCCGGGACTTTCCCGGCGACGACTGGCTGACGCCGGACAAACGCGCACAATTGCTG
>NZ_RZQG01001154.1:0-1649 GCF_003998635.1 Mesorhizobium sp. M7D.F.Ca.US.004.03.1.1 | reverse complement strand
ATGCTGCCCATTGGTGCCAGGTTCGCCCCAATAGATCGGCCCTGTCTGGTAATCGACTTTCGTGCCGCCAAGCGTGACGTGCTTGCCGTTGCTTTCCATTGTCAGTTGCTGCAGATAGGCAGGAAAGCGCTTGAGATATTGCTCGTAGGGCAGAACCGCGACCGTCTGCGCCTCGAAAAAGTTGTTGTACCAAACTGCGAGCAGGCCCATCAGCGCCGGCAGGTTCTCACCGAACGGCGCGGTGCGGAAGTGGTGATCCATGTCGTGGAAGCCCGACAGCATCGCGTGGAAATTCTCCGCGCCGATGGCGAGCATGGTGGACAGGCCAATCGCTGAATCCATGGAATAGCGGCCGCCGTCCCAATCCCACATGCCAAACATCTGATTTGTGTCGATGCCGAATTCCGCGACCCCTTCGGTATTGGTCGAGACGGCGACGAAATGCCGGGCCACCGCCTGCTGGTCGCCCAGATTGTGCAGTATCCACTGACGTGCGGCGTGGGCGTTGGTCAGCGTTTCCAACGTCCGAAACGTCTTCGAGCAGATGATGAACAGCGTTTCCTCAGGATTCAGGTCCCGCGTCGCCTCCACGAAGTCGGTACCGTCGATGTTCGAGATGAAGCGGAAAATCATGTCGCGCCGGCTGTAGTGGCGCAGCGCTTCATAGGCCATGACCGGCCCGAGGTCCGAGCCGCCGATGCCGATATTGATGACGTTTCGGATCGGCAGGCCAGTATGGCCGCGCCATGCGCCGCTGTGAATCCTGCCCGTGAAGTCGGCCATCTTGCCGAGCACCGCGTGGACTTCCGGCACAACGTCGATACCGTCGACTAAAATTCGCTCGCCAATAGGCGCGCGCAGGGCCGTATGAAGCACCGCGCGCCGCTCGGTCACATTAATCTTCTGACCGCTGAACATTGCTTCGAGGCGCTCACGCAACCCGCAGGCCTCGGCAAGTTCAATGAGTAGCTGGACCGTATCGGCCGTGATGCGGTTTTTCGAATAGTCGAGATAAAGTCCGCAGGCGTCGATGGCGAAACGCTTGCCACGCTGGGGATAATCGGCGAAGAGCTGTCGCAGATGCAAAGGGCGCACTTCCTGGCAATGCGCCAGCAACGCCTGCCATGCTGGAAGTTCGGCGAGTGGCAACGTCCTGGCCGCGAGAGGCGCGCTCATCATCCGGTGGCCGAACCGTGGCGATGTAACTGCTCGCTCTTCGAGGCAATCACCGCCATCAGATCGGCCCATGATTTGGTGAAGGATTGCGCGCCTTCCAACTGGAGCTGCGCGGCAAGCGCCTGAATGTCGACGCCAGCTTCTGCGAAGTCGGCAAGAACGGCTTCGCTTTTGCCACCGTCCTCCCGCATGACGCCGTTCACCGCCCCCTCTTTCGAAAATGCATGAAGTGTCTTCTCCGGAATGGTGTTGATGGTGTCCGGTGCGGCGAGCGCTTCGATGTAATAGGATTGCGGAAGCTGCGGATCCTTGGTCCCGGTGCTCGCCCATAGCAGACGCTGGGAAAGTGCGCCGGCATCGGCCAGCTTGCGCCATCCGGTAGAGGCAAGCCGCTCCCGGTAGGCTTTATAGACTTGCCCGGATATGGCGATACCGAGACGGTTCCGCAGCGCGGGGCTAACCTTATCCATGAC
>NZ_RZQG01001153.1:0-1649 GCF_003998635.1 Mesorhizobium sp. M7D.F.Ca.US.004.03.1.1 | reverse complement strand
CAAGCTCCCGCAGGGCCAGCCGGCCCGCGATATAATTCTTGACCTGACGGACGGCCTGTTCGCGCGAGACGCTGCCCGGCTGCAGGCCGAGCCGCAGCCAAAGCCCATCGATCAGCGCGGTGACGCCAAGCGCGATGTCGTCGGCATCCGCCGGCGAGGCGAGGCCGCGCAGGCCCGACAACAGGTTAGAGCGCATGCGCGCATGGATCACTCTTTGGATACGGGCCATCTTCTCGTCGCGCGGCACCTCGGCGCAGAGCGACAACCAGGCATGGCACAGAGGCGGCTGGAACAGATGCTCCTCGAAATTGCCCTCGATCACCGCATCCATGCGCTCCATCGGGGTATGCGCCCGGCGAAGCCGCGCGATCACCGCTTGGCACAGGACGGCGTTGGCCTCGCGCATCGCGTGTTCGAACAATTCCTGCTTGTTGCGGAAATAGTGCAGCACGATGCCCTTGGAGGCGCCAGCCTGGGCCGCCACCTTTTCCAGTGTCGCGCCGGCAATGCCTTCGCGCTCCAGCACCGCGAAGGCCGCCTGCCGCAGCTCCTTGCGGCGTATCTCACTGAGGCGCTTGAGTTTCACGGGATCGGTCCATGCATCGCGAATCCACGTTGACATTTTCGCCCGCTTAGATCAAGAATTGACCCATGGGACAATAAAAAGACCAATTGGTCAATTTGACAATGAGGAGAACCGAATGTTCCGCATCCTTGCAAATGGCGTCTGTCTTGCTGCCCTCATGTTGGCCTCTCATGCGGCCCAGGCGGCCGAAGCCGAGCAGTGCAGCACTGTGCGCATGGCCGAACCCGGTTGGAACGACCTTGCCTTCACCACGGGGGTCGCCAACGTCCTTTTGCAGGCGCTCGGCTATCAGCCGCAAAGCCAGGTACTCGGTATCAACGTCATCTACGAGGGCATGAAGAACAGGGATCTCGACCTGTTCCTGGGCTACTGGGATCCGGCCATGGTCACCTATTACGAGCCTTACAAGAAGGACGGCTCGATCGAGAATGTGCGCGTCAATCTCGTAGGCGCCAAATACACATTCGCCGTGCCGACCTATGTCTGGGATGCCGGCGTTAAGGACATCTCCGACCTGCACAAGTTCGCCGACAAGTTCGGCAAGAAAATGTACGGCATCGAGCCCGGCTCTAACCAATTGATGATGGACGCCATCGCCGATCCCACCTTTGGCCTGGACGGCTGGCAGGTGGTCGAGTCCAGCGAAGCTGGCATGCTTTCGGAGGTCGGCTACGAGATCAAGGAAAAGCAGTTCATCGTCTTTCAGGGCTGGGCGCCGCATCCGATGAACACGATGTACGACTTCAAGTACCTGACCGGTGGCGACAAGTTCTTCGGCCCGAACTTCGGCGCCGCGACGGTGACGACGCAGGTGCGCAAGGGCTATCTGCAGCAATGCCCGAACGTCGCGCAGTTCTTGAAGAACCTCGCCTTCGACATCGATTTCGAGAATGTCGGCATGGGCTATCTGATCAATGATGGCATGAAGCCGGAGGACGGGGCGCTGAAGGCAATCACGCTCAACAAGAACCGCCTCGACGCCTGGCTCGCCGGCGTCACCACTTTCGACGGCAAGCCGGGCCTTGCCGCGGTCAAGGAAAAGCTCGGCCTGTGAGACCGGCGG
>NZ_RZQG01001152.1:0-1652 GCF_003998635.1 Mesorhizobium sp. M7D.F.Ca.US.004.03.1.1 | reverse complement strand
GTCGGTGTCCGGATCGACCAGGGCGCCGGCGCGGGCGAAATGCTCACGCGCCTGCGGCAGCAGCACCTTGATGCCGAGCTCTTCCAGCACCCGCAGCGCCGTGTCGTGGATCGATGCCACCTGATCGTCCGAAAAGATCGGCTGCGGCAGGAACGGGTTCTTCAGCGAATGGTAATTGGGCCGGCGGCTGCTTTCGCTGCCGGCCTCGCCTGTGCGTCCACGCCGGCGTTCGCGCCTGCTGTCCCGAGCCGCGTCATCGACCATCAGAAATCCTCCTCATTGCCGCATCGCCTTGCCCAGGGGATCGTAAGGCGAGGCCGCGACGACACGCGCCGGCCGCTCCTCACCCACGACATGCACCGAGAGCGCTGTGCCCTCGCCCGCGAAATCGCGGTCGACGAGCGCCAGCGCCAGGCTCTTGCCGACCGTGTAGCCATAGCCGCCCGACGTGACGAAGCCGACGCGCCGGCCCTGGTGCCAGACCGGCTCGAAGCCGCTGGCGTCGGCGTCGAGCGCATCGATTTCCAAGGTCACCAGGCATTGGCGGCTACCGGCCTCCCGCTCCTTCAGCGCCGCTTCGCGGCCGATGAAATCACCCTTGCCGAAAGCGATGAAGCGGTCGAGGCCGGTCAGGCCGGGCGTATACCCTTGAGTGAATTCGCGCGACCAGATGCCGAAGCTCTTTTCAAGCCGCAATGCATTGAGCGCATAATAGCCGATTTCGGCCAAGCCAAGATCCTCGCCGGCGGCCAGCAGCGTTTCGCGCAGAGTGGCATGCATGGTGGCGGGGCAACTGATTTCAAAGCCGAGTTCGCCTGATATCGACAGCCGCGCCACACGCGCCTGCACCATGCCGATGTCGAATGCGCCGCAGGCCATGAAAGGCAATGCTGCGCCGGACACGTCCTGATGCGTCGTGCGCTCCAGGATCTTGCGCGCATTCGGCCCGGTCAGCAGGAAGCCGGCCATCGTGTCGGACAAATCGGCGACGGTGACGCCCGCAGCCGCATGGCTCTCGAACCAGCGCATGTGGAATTCCCGGAGATAGTAGGAGCCCATCAGCCAATAGGTGCCGCCGCCCCAGTTGAAGACGGTCAGGTCGCCCTTCAGCCGTCCGTCATGGCCGAGCATCGGCGCCAGACTGGCCCGTCCCGGTTTCGGTAGCTTGCAGGCGAGCAGCCGATCGAGCCACGCTTCGGCGCCGGGCCCGGATACCGCATAGCGCGAATAGGCCGAGATATCGACGAGACCGGCGGCGCGCCGCACCTGCAGCGCCTCGTCGCCAACAATGTCGAAGGCGTTGGAGCGTCGCAGCGTCGTGTTCTCGGCAAACCCCATCGGCGCGAAATAGGCCGGGATTTCCAGCCCCCATGACGCCGTCCATTCGCATCCCGCCGCGCTCATCCCGTCATAGGCGCCGGGGCGTTTCAGAGGCCGCCCGGCCGGCAGCCGCTCATTGGGAAAGGTCATGACGAAGCGGCGCGAATAGAACTGGCGCGTCGTCTGCCTGAGATATTCGCGGTTGGCGGCGAAGGCACCGTAGCGGGCAATGTCCATGCCGAAGATGTCGGCCTGCGGCTCGCCATAAATCATCCATTCGGCCAGCGATTTGCCGACCCCGCCGCCCTGGCTGAAACCGGCCATGACGCCGC
>NZ_RZQG01001151.1:0-1656 GCF_003998635.1 Mesorhizobium sp. M7D.F.Ca.US.004.03.1.1 | reverse complement strand
CGAAATACCGGCGTTCGGAAGCACTCCATCCTGTCTGGCCTTGCCGCGAGTCGATCGTAACCCAAGTGGAGCCGTCGTTCGAGCCCTGCACTTCCCACTGGGTCGGCATGTCCTCTGCTCGACCGGCCGCACCCGGTGCTTGGATCCAGTAGGCATTGCACACTTTTTGCTCGGAACTTGCCAGCCGGTACTGAACCCATGCCCCGGTTCCCCCGGTGAGCACGCTCATCGTCTTGCTGTCTTTGTCGAACAACTGCCAGGCATCGCCCGTCGCATTCAAGCTGGACACCGTGCCGCTTGGGACGGTCAGGCTGCTCATCTTCGGAACAAACGAACCGTAGCTGGCGGGCGTCAGCGTTGTCGCGGTGTCATTGATCGGATCATAGGGGCCGTCGGCGATCTCGTAATCGGCGAGCGCCCACGCCGTGTGCGCGGTGCGTGTCAAAACCTTCGGCGGATAATCCCGGTGGATGATCCACATCTGGTCGGCCGACTGCACATAGGCGAGTTCGAACAGATCCGCCTCGAGATAGGGCGAGGCAACTTCCACCGTGCCGACGCGCGCGCCATAGGCATAGACCCGGATATACTGGTCGCCGAATTCGAGCGCATAGGCCTGGTCGGCCGAGAAGATGAACGGGATCAGCCGCGTCTTCTTCGCCGAAATCTTCACCTCGCCGGCGAAGTAGGTGCCGCCGCGCTTGCGGATGCCGCCATGCGGCAGGGTGACGAAGTTCTCGCACTTCGACAGCGCCGCCCGATAGAAGTCGAGCGAGGCGCGCGCATGCAAGCGCGGCGAGATTTCGCCGCGGGTGAAGACGTCCTGGACCGGATAGAGCGTTGTCATCAGCGAAAAGCCCTCAAAGCATGTCGCCCAAAAGCGTGAGGCAGTTTTGGGCCAACGACATGCGCAAAATCAAAAACGGGAGTCGCCGCGCTGGCTGGCCCAGGAGGCGGTGTAAAGCCGGCCGCCGCGCTGGATGGCGTTGGCGGTCAGCGCCGCGTCCAGCGCCCGGTCATAGGCCGAGCGGGCAATGTCGATCATGCCCGACTTGTGCGTCAGCGGATGCGCCACCTTGATGGCAAGGGCGGCCACCAGCACCTCGGTGAACAGCGCGTCCCAATCGTTGGGGTCGGTGAGGTTGGCGACGTAGCAGATGGTCAGCGGGCCGGACCGGTCGGAATAGATCAGCCCCGCCTCTTGCCGCCAGGAGATCGGCACGCCGTCCGGTTCGCCATTATGGGTCAGCGGCAGCGGTCGCAGGCAGTCGGCCGGCAGTTCGTACGCGAAGTTCAAGGTGCAGTTGTCACCGCCGGTATCCGCGCCCACTACCGTGGCGCGCAGGATCGCGAACACCCAGGCATATTTGGTCAGTTCAGCTTCCCGGGTGAGATCAAAATGCAGGTTCAAGAGCCGTGCCGCCTTGACGTCCTGATCGAGACTGTCGATCGGCGCCTCGTCGAGCACGGCGAGCGCCATGTTGGCGATATCGAGCGGGGTGATGGCCATGGGTCAGGCCTCCGTCAGCGGGGTTGATCGGGGAATCGTCGCTTCCACGGCGAAAAGGCCGCGTGGTTGGGCATTTTCTGGTGCAGCTATCGCCGCTTGCGGACAGGGCTGCCGAAGGGGTCGGCTTCGCCAAGCTGGCCGAAAGG
>NZ_RZQG01001150.1:0-1660 GCF_003998635.1 Mesorhizobium sp. M7D.F.Ca.US.004.03.1.1 | reverse complement strand
CTTCATCTGCGAGGCGGCCTCGTAGCCGAGCGTGCCGGAGCGGCCGACGATGCCGACGCGCCCGGGGAGGTAGATGCTGCCGGGCATGATGCCCATAAGCGCCTGTCCGGGCGTGATGACCCCGGCGCAATTCGGGCCGACCAGCCGCATGCGGTCCTCGAAGCGGTAGCGGCGCATGTAGCGCTTGACCTGCATCATGTCCTGCGACGGGATGCCGTCGGTGATGCAGACGCAGAGCTTGATGCCGGCATCCGCCGCTTCCATGATCGAATCGGCGGCGAAGGGCGGCGGCACGAAGACGATGCTCGCCTCGGCGCGGGTCTCACGCACAGCGCCCTTGACGGTGTTGAACACCGGCAGGCCGAGATGCTTTTGGCCGCCCTTGCCGGGGGTGACGCCGCCAACCAGCTTGGTGCCGTATCGCTTCATGTCCTCGGCATGGAAGCTGCCGATCTTGCCGGTGAAGCCCTGGACGATGACGCGTGTGTTGCGGTTGAGCAGGATTGCCATTTTTTCGACCTCCCTCAGGCTGCTTTTTTCTTGGTGGCCGCGCGCCAGGCAGCGACGGCCTTTTCGGCGGCTTCCGCCAGTGTGTCGGCGACGATAATTTTCTCGCCGGAATCGGCCAGGATGCGGCGTCCTTCTTCGACCTTGGTGCCGGAGAGCCGGACCACCAGCGGTACGTCGACGCCGACTTCGCGGATCGCCTTGATGACGCCCTCGGCGACCCAGTCGCAGCGGTTGATGCCGGCGAAGATGTTGACTAGGATGGTCTCGACATTCTTGTCGCCGAGCACGGCGCGGAAGGATTTCGCCACCCGCTCGGGCGAGGCGCCGCCGCCGATGTCGAGGAAGTTGGCCGGTTCGCCGCCGGCGATCTTGATCATGTCCATCGTCGCCATGGCGAGGCCAGCGCCGTTGATGATGCAGCCAATATTGCCGTCGAGGCCGACATAGGAGAGGCCACGGTCGCTGGCGAAAGTCTCGCGCGGGTCTTCCTGGCTCTTGTCGCGCAGTTCGGAGATTTCCGGGCGACGGAACAGCGCGTTCTCGTCGAACGACATCTTGGCGTCGAGCGCGACGAGATTGCCGTCGCGGGTCACCACCAGTGGATTGATCTCCAGCATCGAAGCGTCATAGTCGCGGAACACCTGGTAGCAGCCGAGGATGGTCTCGGTCGCCTTGCCGATCAGGTTGCTTTCAAGTCCGAGGCCGAAAGCGATCTCGCGCGCCTGGAAGCCCTGCATGCCGACACCGGGATCGACCACGGCGCGGATGATGGAATCAGGTTTTCTTTCAGAGATCTCCTCGATCTCCATGCCGCCGGCGGCGGAGGCCACGATCATGACGCGCTCTTCCTTGCGGTCGAGCACAAAGCCGAGATAGAGCTCCTGCGCGATGTCGACGGCCTCCTCGAGATAGAGCCGCGAGATCAGCTTGCCGCGCGGACCGGTCTGGTTGGTCACCAGCTTGCGTCCGAGCATGGCTTCGGCCGCGTTGGCGATCTCCTCGTCGTTGGCGCAGAGCTTGATGCCGCCGGCCTTGCCGCGCGGTGGACTGGCCTACAGCCCCGAACAGGCGACCTACCGGGCGCGCGAGATCGGCGGCAGCAAATGGGTGCTAAAGGCGCAGGTTCATTCCGGCGCGCGCGGCACATGCA
>NZ_RZQG01000114.1:0-10742 GCF_003998635.1 Mesorhizobium sp. M7D.F.Ca.US.004.03.1.1 | reverse complement strand
TAGATATGGCGCACAAGGGGCTTGCGGCAAGACCCGGCTCCTCCCGTAAAACCGCGGTCCAGGCCAACGGAAACGGGAGTGACGAGAATGGGTGTGATGTTGCCGGCAGACGGATCGCGTCGGGATCATGCAGTGGTGATCGCCGGGGGCGGTCCGACGGGATTGATGCTGGCAGGCGAGCTCGCATTGGCGGGCGTCGATGTCGCCATTGTCGAGCGGCGCGATACTCAGGAACTCATTGGCTCACGCGCAGGCGGCCTGCACGCACGCACGATCGAGGTGCTCGATCAGCGCGGAATCGCCGATCGTTTCCTCTCGCAGGGACAGCCATCGCCGTCCGTGGGCTTCCACATGATCCGGTTGGACATCAGCGATTTTCCCACGCGGCACAATTATCTGCTGGCGCTGCGGCAAAACCATATCGAGCGGATATTGGCCGACTGGATCAGCGGGTTGCAGGTGCCGATCTATCGCGGACAGGACGTTACGGGTTTCGCACAGGACGATGGCGGCGTCGATGTGGAGCTGTCCGATGGCCAACGATTGCGGACGCGGTATCTCGTTGGCTGCGACGGAGGACGCAGCGTGATCCGAAAGGCGGCGGGCATCGAGTTCGCTGGGCAGGATCCTACGATGAGTTGGATGATTGCCGAGGTCGAGATGGTGCAGGAGCCGGCATGGGGCTTTCGCAGCGACGCCTACGGTATCCATGCGATAGGCAAGATCGAGGAAGGCGGCCGGGTCGGTGTCGTGCTGACCGAGAGGCAACTGACCATCGGAGGCGAACCGACGCTGCGCGATCTCAGCGAGGCGCTGGTCGCCGTCTACGGCACCGATTACGGGCTCCACAACCCGACCTGGCTCTCCCGGTTCACGGACATGACGCGACAGGCTGCCTCTTACCGCGACAGACGCGTGCTGCTGGGCGGCGACGCCGCGCATGTGCATCCGCCGATGGGCGGACAGGGGCTCAATATTGGCGTGCAGGACGCGGTGAATCTTGGATGGAAACTGGCCCAGGTGGTCAAGCAGATATCACCGGAAAGCCTTTTGGACAGCTATCACGCCGAGCGTCATCCGATTGCCGCCCGCGTACTGCGCAACGCGATGGCACAGGTTGCGCTTCGTCGCATGGATGCCCGCACCAAGGCATTGAACGACATCTTTGCCGAGTTGCTCGGCATGGAAGAGCCTCGCAAACGGATCGCCGCTGAGATGTCCGGCCTGGGTGTCCATTACGACCTCGGCGAGGGGCACCCACTGCTTGGGCGGCGAATGCCGGACCTCGATCTGATCACCGCCAACGGGCCGTTGCGGCTCTTCACCTTGCTGCACGACGCGCGGCCGGTGCTCCTCAACCTCGGTGAGCCCGGCAGGCTGGACATCGCCCCCTGGGCCGATCGGGTCCGGCAGATCGACGCCGGGTACGCCGGTGCCTGGAAGCTCCCGGTCTTGGGGACGGTCGCCGCGACCGACGCCGTCTTGATCCGGCCCGATGGCTATGTGGCTTGGGTTGGGGTGGGAACCCAACAAGGCCTGATGGACGCGCTGACCACTTGGTTCGGACCGCCCGCTGCCGCTGATTAGCAGACACGGTCGATGCTGGTTCACACGAGCGCCCGAAACGCATTGCGTCGCCACCTTCGACAGTTCTCCTGACAACCGATTGACAGGAGGTTCCATCTATGCAGAAATTGGTTGGACCATTGGACCACTTGGAGGTGACGTGGACCAGAACAGCCTGCCACCCATTCAGACGACGGCGCGCGATGACGCCGTGCTGAAGGCGTTGGTGGGCTTTGTCCGCGCCGAGGCTTTGCAGCCGGGCGAGCGGCTTCCAACCGAGCGTATTCTGGCCGAGCGGCTGAAAGTCAGTCGCAACACGGTGCGCGAGGCGCTGACTCGCTGGGAAGGGCTTGGCCTCGTCGAGCGCCGGCAAGGCAGCGGCACCTATCTCAAGGTTGCCGTCTCGCCAGACATGCTGCACATGCCGCTGACGCTGGCGGGCGGCAATGATTTCACCAGCCTGATGCAGACGATGGAGATCCGCCGCGCGCTGGAAGCGGAGGCCGCAGCTCTTTGCGCCGAACGCGCCAGCCAGGCAGATATCACCGAAATCGCGCGCAAGCTCGACATCATGGAGCAGGCGTTCCGCACGCGCGACGGCATGTCGTCGGAAGAGGATTGGGAGTTCCACCAGGCGATCTACCGGGCCTCGGGCAATCCGTTGTTCGAGCAGATCATCGCCGCCATGTACGAATTGTTCCATCGCTTCTGGGAGCATCCGCTCGGCGTGCGCGATTTTGGCCACGCCAGCTTTCCCTACCACCGCACCATCTACGAATGCATCGCCGCGCGTGACCCGCAGGGAGCCCGCGACGAGGCGCTCAAGCTGATCGCCACCGTCGAGGACGACCTCAAGCGCGGTGCCGCCAAACTCAAACTTTCGAGCCAGACATGAACGAGCATCCATCCGGTTTCGATCACGACTATCTTGCCGAGGCGGCGACACTCTTGGCGCATGACGAACCGTTTCCCGGCGGTGCGGTGGTGCCGCCGATCTACCAGACCTCGCTGTTCACCTTCGCCAATTATGCCGAGATGGCAGACACTTTTGCCGGCAAACGACGGCAGCCGATCTATTCGCGTGGTGACAATCCGACGGTGATGGAGTTCGAGGCGCGTGTCGCCGCGCTCGAAGGTGCCGAGGCAGCGCGCGGCTTTTCCAGCGGCATGGCGGCGATCAGCGCCACGGTGCTTGCCTTCGTTGGGGCAGGCGAGCGCATTGTGGCGGTGCGCAATTGCTATGGCGATGCCTACCGGCTGTTCGAGCGGCTGTTACCGCGGCTCAACATCAAGGTCGACTATGTCGACGGCTCCGACCCGGACGCGGTTGCGGCGGCACTTCCCGGCGCCAAGCTGCTCTACCTGGAAAGCCCGACCTCGATGATGTTCGAGCTGCAGGACATCGCGCATCTGACGCGGTTGGCCAAGGAGCAGGGCATCGTCACCACGATCGACAATTCCTGGGCGACGCCAGTGTTCCAGAAGCCGATCACGCATGGCGTCGACCTCGTGCTGCATTCGGCCTCGAAATATCTCGGCGGCCACAGCGACACCGTCGCCGGCGTCGTGGCGGGTTCGGCCGCCCATATCAAGCACATCAACGAGCAGACCTATTCCTATCTCGGCGGCAAGCTGTCACCGTTCGAGGCGTGGCTTTTGTTGCGCGGCCTGCGCACGCTGCCGCTGCGCCTGCCGCACCACATGAAGAGCGGCCTGACCATCGCCGAACGGCTGAAGGCGCATGCCAATGTCGAGCGGGTCAACCATCCCGTCTATTCGAACCATCCAGGCAAGGCGACACTGGCCGGCTATGCCGGTCTGTTCTCCTTCGAGGTGACGGACGATATCAACATCCCCGTTTTCGTCGATGCGCTGAAATATTTCCGCATCGGCGTCAGCTGGGGCGGGCATGAAAGCCTGGTCGTGCCGGCCAAGGCGTCGCTGGAGCAGACGCCGGGCCTGAATTCGATGGCGCGCTTCGGCGTCAGCCCCCGAACCATCCGCTTCAATGTCGGATTGGAGAGTGTCGAAGACCTGTGGGCTGATGTCGCCCAAGCCTTCGAAAAAGCCAGAAAATAACAAGCGGGTTCAAAATGGGAGTCTTGAACATGAAAAAACTGACCGTCATGCTTGCCACCGTTGCGGGGCTGGCGATTTTCGCCGGAAGCGCTATGGCCGATTCGACCCTGAAAATGGTCGAAGTCATCACCAGCCCGCCACGCACCGAATTCCTGAAGAAGCAGATTGCCGAGTTCGAAACGGCCAATCCGGGCGTCAAGGTCGAGCTGATCTCGCTGCCCTGGGGCCAGGCTTTTGAAAAGTTCCTGACCATGGTGCAGGCCGGCGATACGCCCGACATTGTCGAAATGCCGGAACGCTGGATGGGTCTCTATGCCAACAATGCCCAGCTGGAGGATCTCGGCCCGTATATGGCCAAATGGGACGACGCCAAGACGCTCGGCGACCGCGCCAAGCAGTTCGGCTCGACCGTCAACAACACCCAGTTCATGATCCCCTACGGCTACTATGTGAACGCGCTGTTCTGGAACAAGAAATTGTTCAAAGAGGCCGGCCTCGATGGCCCGCCGGCGACGCTTGATGATTTCATTGCCGATTCCAAGAAGATTTCCGCGCTCCCGGGGAAGTACGGCTACTGCCTGCGCGGCGGGCCGGGCGCCTTCAACGGCATGCACATGTTCATGAACATCGCCGCCGGCAAGGGTGGCTACTTCAACGAGGACGGCACCTCGACGATCAACGACGAAGGCTCGGTCAAGGGCCTGCAGATGCTGGCCGACATGTACAAGGACGGCCTGGCGCCGAAAGATGCGGTGAGCTGGGGCTTCAACGAAACGGTCACCGGCTTCTACTCCGGCACCTGCGCCATGCTCAACCAGGATCCGGACGCGCTGCTCGGCATCGCCGACAAGATGAGCGCCGACGACTTCGCCGTGGCGCCGATGCCGGTCGGGCCGAGCGGCAAGTCCTATCCGACGCTGGGCTATGCCGGCTGGGCGATGTTTGCCAACTCGCAGCACAAGGACGATGCCTGGAAGCTGATGGCGACGCTGCTGTCGCCGAAGGACAATCTCGAATGGGCCAAGGAAGTCGGCGTCGTCCCGATCCACAAGGGCGCCGACCAGGATGCCCATTTCAAGACCGAGCAGTTCAAGGGCTGGTTCACGGAGCTCAGCGATACCTCCAAATATGAAATGGTGACCCCGCCGACGCATCTGGAAAACCTTGGCAATTTCGTCGACCAGGTGGCGATCAAGAATTTTCAGGAAGTCCTGCTTGGCCAGAAGACGGCCAAGGAAGCGGCCGACGCATGGGCCACGTTCCTGACCAAGGAACAGCAGGACTGGCTGGCCAAGAACAAGAAGTAGCCGCCTTTTTTCCTTCTCCCCGTTTCACGGGGAGAAGGTGGCCCGATAGGGCCGGATGAGGGGCGGCGCCAAGTTCTGTCAGCTCAGCACTGCCCCTCATCTGCCTGCCGGCATCTTCTCCCCGTATAGTGACGGGGAGAAGGACGCTGTCCCCGACGCCGCTCCAGGGAGCCGATCCTCACCCAATGACCTACGCCGTGTCCGAAATACGATCCGCCGGCAAGCCGCGTCGCAAGCGGCTCTCGCACGCCGCAATCGAGCCATGGCTGTATCTCAGCCCGGCGATCATCCTGCTGGTCGTGGTGCTTCTGGTGCCGCTCATCATCGGCATCAGCTACTCCTTCCGCAAATTCTCGGCTTTCAAATCGGAATATGTCGGGCTCGGACAGTATCAGGCGATGCTGTCGGACCAGGTGCTCGGGCAGGCGCTGGTCAACACGCTGTGGTGGACAGTCGCCAGCCTGTTCTTCCAGTTCTTCCTTGGCCTTGGCTTGGCGCTGCTTCTCGACAAACCGTTCGTCGGACGCAAATTTGTCCAGGCTGTGGTCTTTCTGCCATGGGCCGTGCCTTCGTTCCTGTCGGGCCTGACCTGGGCATGGCTGTTCAACCCGATCATCGGACCGCTGCCGCACTGGCTCTTCGCATTGGGGCTCAGGGCTGAGTCGACCACCAGCATCCTGTCCGACCCGGCCACCGCGATGTGGGGGCCGATCATCGCAAACATCTGGTTCGGCATCCCGTTCTTCGCCATCACGCTGCTCGCGGCGCTCAAGTCGATCCCGTCGGAACTGCATGAAGCCGCTGCCATCGACGGTGCCTCGCCGTGGCAGCGCTTCACCAAGGTGACGCTGCCGTTCCTGGCGCCAACCATCGCCATCACCGTCATGCTGCGCACCATCTGGATCGCCACATTTGCCGACCTGATCTTTGTGATGACGGCAGGCGGTCCCGCCGGGTCGACAAGCACCGTGCCGGTCTACATCTATGTCAGCGCCTTCAAGTCCCTGGACAAGGGCTACGCCTCGGCGGTGGCGGTGCTGCTGCTCGTCTTGCTCATCGTCTATGCCGTGGCGCTGATCGGCATTCGGCGCTCAATCGTGAGGCACGTCTGATGATCGCCGGGCGCTCCACCTCTTCACGCTTTCTCAGCGGTATCGGCCTCTACGGCGCCATCGCGACCTACATGATCTTCGCGCTGTTCCCGATCTTCTGGACACTGAAAATATCGGTCACGCCGGAGCGATTGCTCTATTCCGAAGGCATCACCTTGTGGCCGTCGCAGACGACCTTTCAGAATTTCTATATCGTTCTGGAAGTCTCTGATTTCCCACGCTATTTCCTGAACAGTGTCATCGTTTCGATGGCGACGGCGGCGTTGGTGACGGTCATTGCCACGCTCGCCGGCTATGCCATGTCGCGCTTCACCTTCCGCGGCAAGGCGGCGCTCGCCATCATGCTGCTTTTGACCCAAACCTTCCCGCTGGTGATGGTCATTCCGCCGATCTACCGCGTCATGGGCGAGCTTGGCCTCACCAACAGCCTGATCGGGCTGATCATCATCTACACTGCCTTCAACACAGCCTTCGCCACCTTCCTGATGCAGTCCTTCTTCGATGGTATCCCAAAGGACCTGGAAGAGGCGGCAATGATCGACGGCTGCACGCGCGCTGAGGCCATGCGCAAGGTGATCGTGCCGCTGACGCTGCCCGGCATGGGTGCGACACTGGGTTTCGTCTTCACAGCTGCCTGGAGCGAGCTGTTGTTCGCGCTGATGCTGATTTCCAGCGATGACAAGAAAACCTTCGCGGTTGGGCTGCTCACCTACATAGGCAAGTTCGCCGTCGACTGGGGACAGATGATGGCCGCGTCCGTCCTGGCGCTGATCCCGGTCTGCATCTTCTTCGCCTTCCTGCAACGCTATCTCGTCACCGGCCTGACCGCCGGCGCCGTCAAAGGATAGATCGATGGCCTCTGTTACGCTCGAAAAAGTCCGCAAGGATTATGGCGCCGTCCGCGTCCTGCACGCGGTCGACCTTGAAATCGCCGATGGCGAGTTCGTCGTCCTGGTTGGGCCGTCAGGCTGCGGCAAGTCCACGCTCTTGCGCATGATCGCCGGGCTGGAGGAGGCTTCCGGCGGCGAGATCCGCATCGGCGAGCGGCTGGTCAATGATGTAGCACCCAAGGACCGCGACATCGCCATGGTGTTCCAGTCCTACGCGCTCTATCCGCATATGGACGTGTCGAAGAACATGGGTTTCAGCCTGCTCTTGAAGAAGGCGGAGAAGGCGACGATCGACGCGAGGGTGGACGGCGCCGCCAAGCGGCTCGGGCTCGACACGTTCCTGCAGCGCTTGCCGCGGCAACTGTCCGGCGGCCAGCGTCAGCGCGTCGCCATGGGCCGTGCGATTGTGCGCGACCCCAAGGTCTTCCTGTTCGACGAGCCGCTGTCGAACCTCGACGCCAAGCTGCGCGTCCATATGCGCGCCGAGATCAAGGCACTGCACCAGCAACTGAAGACGACATCGGTCTACGTCACGCACGACCAGATCGAGGCGATGACCATGGCAGACCGGATTGTCGTCATGCATGACGGGCTGATCCAGCAGGTCGGCGCGCCGCTCGATCTCTATGACCGGCCGGCCAACATGTTCGTCGCTGGCTTCATCGGTTCACCCGGCATGAATTTTCTGCCGGCGACGGTTCGTCAGCGTGGTACGTCGGAGGCCGTACTGGCCGATGGCCAGGCGCTGCGCCTGCCGGAAGGCCTGCCGCTGAAGGACGGTGACGCCATCACCGTCGGTCTGCGGCCCGAGCATATCCGGCTGGCGGATGACGGGGCGTTGAAGGGCGAGGTGGGGGTGGTGGAGCCACTCGGGCTTTCGACGCAGTTCTACGTCAAATTGGCCAGCCAGCAGCTTTGCATCTTTGCCATGGGCCGCGCCGGCGTGAAGCCCGGCGACGTGGTGCGGCTGGCGGCCGATCCGGAGTCGCTGCATTTGTTCGATCCGAAAAACGGTGATCGCGTCGGCTGAGGGAACTCGGCCCGGGCTGAGGGCACTCGGGACGCGATCGACCAGTTGCATGTCTACACAAGGCGCTGAATCTGCGGAACTGCGGATACGAACGGCCGCATCAGGCGCGGATGTCGGGTGGGAAGTAGAAGGGAAGGTTATATCTCGATTGACTAAAATAATGGAACGTCCAGCAGACATTTCCGGAACCGAACAGGACCCCTCAGACCTTTGCGTGTAGCGCACAAGACTTTAGTCCCGCCGTCTTCTAAAAAGAACGGAAGCCATTTCGTCACGAAGTAGGGCCGCCATACGAGAGGTCAATACCGGCGGCTGCCTCCGGAAATATGGGCGAATCGGTGGTGTGCGGGTATGGTGCGATCGCGGAAGGTGGCCGTGGCGTCTAACCGCGAGGGTTTCTTCTAGGCAGCGGCGAGCTGTCCATTGGGTTCTCAGCTGACTTGGCTGATCGCCGCTCCTTTAGCCACAGGGACTTTTTTCTTCTTGCCAGAATCTCGTCTCGAACGCTGTCTTCGGCGAGCACATCGCCATGCGTCGCGGCAATCGCGTAGTCGGCTCTGTTTGTTCGATAGTCACCTTTTTGAATGGACATCGTTTTCTCCCAGGTCGAGGCATTTCCCCCTTTTAGCCTGACGCTGAAACTAACTGCCTATCCATCGTGCGAGTCTACCAATTGGCGATTGTATTAAAACGATACACTCCGTAGGTGTGGTGATTGCGAGAGAGGCTCGCTCGTGCGGGGGGCTTTTTCATTGACCCTGTTGAGACTCTTGCTGCTGTGCTCCGGCAAGCGGGCTCGGAGCTTGCGGCGCAGGTTCCGTAGAAGGTGCAGGGGGATTATCGGAGGCAGGCTGAGGTGCAGGCTGGGCTGCCTCCTCGGTCAAAACTTGGTCAGTCCTGGCCTTGATCTCGTCGGCCGTCTGCTGGCTTATCAGCCCGTTGCTGATAGCGAAACCAGCAGCCAGAGCAACAAGGGCTGCAATGATTGCAGCTTTCAACTTCTTCGACATCCGCAGGGGCCTTGTTCATGACACCCCTGCCAGCCCACGACCGAGGGTGCCGCAACCATGGCGGACGGTCAATCCTTTTGGCTGGAGGCTTTGCGCGGATGCAATGACATCAATTGGCTATAAACGAAAAACGCCGCCCACTGGGCGGCGTTTCGGCATTGCAGAAGGAAAACCCAGATTACTTGATCTTGGTTTCCTTGAATTCGACGTGCTTCTTGGCGACCGGGTCGTACTTGCGGAACGACAGCTTGTCCGTCTTGGTACGGCTGTTCTTGCTGGTCACGTAGAAGAAACCGGTGTCGGCGGTCGACAGAAGCTTGATCTTGATGTTTGCGGCTTTGGCCATGATATCAGTCCGTTTGTTCGTGGGGTTTTGGCCGCTGGAGCACGGGGAAACACCCGGACGCGGGAAACTTGGCGCGACACATAAAGAACGCGCCCGGAAAGTCAAGCCCGGTAGGCCCTGTGCGACCCGCCTGAGCCGACTGGTGAGCGGAAATCACGCGGTTTCCGTCGCCGATGCCGCAACCTTCTTCCAGTCGCCGGTCGTGTTCCACCAGCGATTCGGATTGGCGCGGTCGTCCAGCCCTTTGGAACGGCTGGCAAGGATCGGCTGAATGCGGATCACCGGTTCCTGGTAGGAATGGGCCTGGAAAATCGCCTCGACGACGCGGGCGGCCAGCGTCTGGTCGTCCGGTAGTTCGAAGGAAACCTCAACCGTGCCGGGGCGCCGCCGCAGCTCCGTTTCGGCGCCGGCGGCCGCACCGTCAAGCGGCCTGTAGCGTTCGATGCCGTGCGCCGACTGATAGGCATTGCGGTCATATTTACCCATGGCCAGCGGTGCGATCGCGACCACCGCGTCCATGATGCGGTCGACGTCGGCGGCCGGGGCCTGGAAGGTTACGAGCAGAAGCAGTGTCATTCGTAGCGATGTGGTTTCAAAGCCGCTGTCGATCATGGAAGTGTCCTCAAGTGTTTTGGGACATCCTTTTAGCCCTGTGCTCCTGACACGGTTCTGTCAGCAGCCTGTCATCGGCCAATGCGAATGCAGGGCCGGTAGCAGTCGCGCTACAGGAGGATCTTGCGGACCAGCCTGACGGCGACCAAAGCAATGTAGGCGGCGAAGAACAGGCCTAGCGACCAGCCGAAGCCGGACGGACCGAACGCATCCATGCCGATGCCGATCGCTTGCGGGCCGAGCACCATGCCGACGCCGTAGCACAGCACGAAGGCGGCGTTGGCCGACGCCAGTTCGTGGCCCGAAAGCTGCGAGCCGAGATGGGCAAGGCCGATCGTGTACATGGCAGCGACGACGCCACCCCAGACAAACAGAAGTGCTGCCATCAAATGCCAGTTCTGGGCGAAGAAGGGCATGAAGACAGTGCCGACAAGACCGACCGTGGCGCAGGCAATCAGCAGATAGCGGCGGTCGCTGACGCGGTCGCTGATCATGCCGATCGGGATCTGCAGCAGCACGTTGCCAAGACCGATCATGGTCAGGAGAAGGGCTGCGTCGGCCTCGGAATAGCCGATGCGGCTGCCATAGATCGGAAACAGCGCAAAGCCGCCGGTTTCCACCGCACCGAACACCAGCACGGCCGCGGTCGCCGATGGCACCAGCCAGATGTAGCGCAGGAAATTGCTGGTCTCGCCGTCGGAGGCGATCGACGGGCTCTCGTTGCGCGCCGCCAGCACGGGTATGGCTGCCAGCGTCACCAGACCGATGATGACGCCGAACGGCCTGAAGC
>NZ_RZQG01001149.1:0-1660 GCF_003998635.1 Mesorhizobium sp. M7D.F.Ca.US.004.03.1.1 | reverse complement strand
GATCATCGACGCCTGCTTCGACGTGGCGACACGGCTGTTCGGCGTCACCTTCGAGGAGAAAAAAGGCATCGCGGCCTGGCACCCCGACGCGCGTGTGTTCGTGGTGAAGAATGCCGACGGCAGCGAGCGCGGCCTGTTCCTCGCCGACTATTTCGCGCGGCCATCAAAGCGCTCCGGTGCCTGGATGAGCGCGCTGCAGTCCGGCTATAGGCTCGGCCACGGCTCGAAACCGGTGATCTACAACATCATGAACTTCGCCAAGCCGCCGGTTGGCGAGCCGGCTCTGCTCTCGGTCGACGAGGCGAAGACGCTGTTCCACGAGTTCGGCCATGCTTTGCACGGCATGCTGACCGACGTCACCTGGCCGTCGGTCGCGGGCACCTCGGTCAGCCGCGATTTCGTCGAACTGCCCTCGCAGCTCTACGAGCATTGGCTGACGGTGCCGGCGGTGCTGGAAAAGCACGCTTTGCACGTGAAGACCGGCAAGCCGATGCCGAAGGCGCTGCTCGACAAGATGCTGGCGGCGCGCACGTTCGGCGCCGGCTTCGCCACGGTCGAATTCACCGCCTCGGCGCTGATCGACATGGCCTATCACGCCCGACCGGATGCACCGGAAGCGCCGCTTCGTTTCGAAGCCGAAACGCTTGCGACGCTGCACATGCCTGACACCATCGCCATGCGCCACCGCACCCCGCATTTCGGCCATGTCTTTTCCGGCGACGGCTATTCGGCCGGCTATTACTCGTACATGTGGTCGGAAGTGCTCGACGCCGATGCCTTCGCCGCCTTTGAGGAGACCGGCGACCCCTTCAACCCGGCGCTCGCCGAGCGGTTGCGCAAGAACATCTACGCCGCCGGCGGCTCGAAGGACCCGGAAGAGCTCTACACGGCTTTCCGTGGCAAGATGCCTTCGCCCGAAGCGATGATGGCCAAGCGCGGACTGGTATAGCGCTGCACACTCTCCCCCCTCGAGGGGGAGATGGCCGCGAAGCGGCCAGAGGAGGTCGGTCCGACCGGACTCGGCCTCCTGCGACAGAAGAAAGTTGGCACTCCACGAAAGACGACCCCCTCTGTCGCCTTCGGCGACATCTCCCCCTCAAGGGGGGAGAATGCCAGCGTCACTCTTCCAAGGATCAGCCACCCGCGGCCAGATCGGCCGCGTAAGCTTGGTGTAGTTGGTCACCGCCGGATTGCTTGGATACGAACTCGGCGCCGAGACATAGATGATCTCGGCGGCGATCGGCTCGAAGCCGGCGTAGAAATGATTGGTCGACTTGATCAGCAGCATGTCCTTGGCCAGTGGGTCAACGCCGATATTGGAAAAGATATCCGGCTCGAAGGTCTGCGTGCGATTGGTGTTGAGGATGATGTCGACCTCGGTGCCTTCGAGGCGGACCAGCGCCGTCGGCCCCAGCGTCACCCGGCTTGGCCCGAAACTTTGCCAACCCTCCGCAACCGCCTTCAGCACGCGCACGCGCGCGTCGATCGGCTCGCCGGCCTGCGGCCCGGCCTTGCCGCCGAAGCGCAGGTCGATGACCGCGCCCTCGCCCGCCGCCAGGCAGAAGGTGACCGCGATCGGATCCCAGATCGTCGCCACACCGAATTTGTCCAGGCCACGCGCCAGCATCTGGCGCAGCACGAAGGTGCCGTCGCCCGGCAC
>NZ_RZQG01001148.1:0-1661 GCF_003998635.1 Mesorhizobium sp. M7D.F.Ca.US.004.03.1.1 | reverse complement strand
GTTCCGGATCGACTTCGTCGGCGCCGTCGACGGTGAGATCGAGCTCAGGCGTTTCCTCTAGCGTCGACAGCGGCACGCCGAGCTCACGGCACAGCAACGCGGTGCGCTCCGAGGTCGGCACGCCGATGACGGTCATGCCGGTGGCGACCTTTTCGGCCAGTAGCCGCACGAACTCTTCGGCCGTGGTGCCGGTGCCGATGCCGAGCCGCATGCCGTCGCTCACATGGGCGAGCGCCGCGCGTGCGGCTTCGACCTTCAATTGCCTTGCATCCATGCCGCTTGCTGCCCCGAAACCTGACGTTTTGGGCTCCTAGCATCTTTGCCGGTCTGGTCAAAGCCCTTGGCAGTGGCCTACCGCTGTTGGCGAGAGGCATGTTGTGCACGCGCGGACAATGAGCGCGGGCAGCCATGATAGGAATTTTTTCTTGATCCGGTGACGGCAGCTATGCTACATATTTGTCGATGGTGCTGATTTGCGCCAGCGACCCGCCGCCGTGGCGGGTTTTTCATGTCTGGCGGCTCGCCGCGAAATGTCCAGCTCTTGGGCTGCCTGAGCGAGCTTTGCCAAGCCGGCTTGCCCCCAGTCAGCTTGCCATGACGCGTCGCAGCCTTTATCGCCTCCCCCTTGTACAAATCTGCGCAGGACTGACCATGACCCGACCGATCATCGTCTTCGACCTCGACGGTACGCTGATCGACACAGCGCCGGACCTGCTCGACAGCTTGAACCACAGCCTTGCCGCCAGCGCGCTCGCGGCGGTCGACGAAGCCGGCTTCAGGCGCTTTGTCGGTCACGGCGGCCGCGTGATGATCGAACGGGCGCACGCGGCCCAGCAGCGGTCGCTCGATGTCCAGGAGCACGACCGGCTGCTGAAACTGTTCCTCGACCACTACACGATCAACATCCCCGGCAAATCGCGCCCCTACCCCGGCGTCGTCGAGGCGATCGCGCGCTTCGAAGATGCCGGCTATCTCCTGGCCATCTGCACCAACAAGTACGAGGCCAACTCGCTGGCGCTGATCGAGGCGCTCGGCCTGACCAGGCATTTCGCCGCAATCGCCGGACAGGACACGTTCGCCTTCCGCAAGCCCGACCCGCGCCATCTGATCGAGACCATCAAGCTGGCCGGCGGCGACCCGCATCGCGCGCTGATGGTCGGCGATTCGCAAACCGACATCGACACCGCCAAGGCAGCCGGCATTCCGGTGGTGGCGGTCGATTTCGGCTACACCGACCGCCATGTGCGCGAGTTCGAACCTTCGGCAGTGATCTCGCATTTCGACGCGCTGACGCTCGATCTGGCGCAGAAGCTGATCGCTGCTGCCGGAAACTGACCGGAAAGCGCCGGCGCCGGTCGGAGACGGGGCGGAAAGGACGGCAAATCCGATCCTTGTCGGAACGCCGGACACCGCCTTGACTTCCCCAGCCTGCCTCCCTTATATCGCGGCTCGCTTGGCCTTCGGGCAACGAGCGGGCGATTAGCTCAGCGGGAGAGCACACCCTTCACACGGGTGGGGTCGCAGGTTCAATCCCTGCATCGCCCACCATCTAGCCAACAAGATTGGTTGGATGATTTGGCTTCCATGGAAATCCCTGAAAAAAGCTGACTGGCGCGTGATCAGAAAAGACCGTCGGCGGGTTGGGCTTGTGGTGCAAGATC
>NZ_RZQG01001147.1:0-1661 GCF_003998635.1 Mesorhizobium sp. M7D.F.Ca.US.004.03.1.1 | reverse complement strand
GCATCATGACACGCGGCGGTATCGCCCGACGCATGGTTGATGTGTTGCTGCTTGTCATCGGTGGGCTGCGCGGCGGCCTTGCGCCGGTGACCCTGCTCTCCACCTTCGCGCTTTCTGGGGTCTGCGGATCGGCCAGCGCCGACACGGCTGCCATCGGATCGGTGACAATTCCCGAAATGCGCAAGCGCAATTATCCGATGCCTTTCGCCGCGGCTGTCACCGCGACAGCAGGCGCCACGGGTCATCTTCTTCCCCCTTCGATCGATCTGATTATCGTCGGCGTGGTGGCCAACATCTCCGTCGGTGCGCTGTTTCTTGCGGGCGTCGTCCCGGCCCTGGTGAACCTTGTCGCAATGATGGCTCTCACACTTGGCATCGCGGCTTGGCGACAAATGCCTCGCGAGCAAGGAGCGCGTGCCGAGTGGAAGCGCGTCCTGGTCGAGAGTATTCCGGCGCTGCTGATGCCTGGCATTATCCTAGGCGGCATACGCGGAGGGTTTTTCACGCCGACCGAAGCAGCTGGAATCGCCGTAATTTATGGTGGGCTCGTCAGTCTCTTTGTTTATCGCGAGTTGCGTGTGTCCGACCTGCCAACGCTGATGGTGGAAGCCTGCCGTTCCACTGGCGCCGTACTCTTGGTAATAGGCATGGCCAGCGCCCTGTCCTTCTTCTTCACCTTCGAACAGGTGCCTCACCAGATCGCCGAATTCATCACCTCTTTTGCGCACAACGCAGTTGAGTTCCTTCTTATCGTGAATGTTGTCTTTCTGGCTGTGGGCATGATCATGGATGCACTGCCAGCCTTGATCGTGCTTATGCCGATCCTTGTGCCTCTGGCAAAGCAATACGGTCTCGACCCCCTGCACTTCTCCATCATCGTGCTGGCAAATGTCGGTCTCTCGTTCATACATCCGCCGGTTGGGTTGTGCCTTTACATCAGCGCCGCGATTGCGCGGGTGGACATCTGGTCGGCGACGAAAGCAATCCTGCCGTTCTTCTTCGTGCTCCTGGTTATGCTGGTGGTAATTGCGGCATTTCCACAACTCACCCTTTGGCTGCCGACGCACTACGGCATGGGGAATTGACCAGGCGCCATGACCCCTCACGTCGTCGTTATCGGAGCGGGAATCGTCGGGCTTGCTTGCGCCGAGCGCCTGCTGGGGCTTGGAATGCGCGTCACCGTGGTGGACCGCACGCCCGAAGGCGAGAAATGCTCGTGGGGCAACGCCGGCGGCATAGCGGTCACCGAAGTCGTGCCGGCTTCGGTACCTGGCCTTGTCTGGAAGGTACCCGGATGGCTCATGGATCCTGTTGGTCCGTTGTTCGTCAATTGGGCGCATGCTCCCAGTATGTTGCCTTGGTTGATCGCCTTCCTGAAAGCGGGGCGCATCGGCGAGGTGCGTCGGATAGCCGGTGCGCTGAGCGCCCTGAACGCGCTTGTTTATGATGACTTGGTCCCGCTCATGGATAGGATTGGGCTTGCCGGTGATCTGAAGCGGGTTGGTGCAATAACTGTCTATTCCACCAGGCAGGCTTTCAACGCGGACGCGACCGAATGGGCGCTGCGTCGGGACCACGGCATCAAGTGGTCGGTGCTTTCGGCAACCGAACTGCGTGATAGGGAACCGGACCTCTCCGATCGTTTCGAGACTGGCATCTAC